>NZ_JAAHHC010000044.1:22592-48206 GCF_010672265.1 Moorena sp. SIO3A2 | reverse complement strand
AAATACGTTCTCTAATATTTCCATTTTCTTCTATTTTTAAGGCTTTTTGAAGTATTGTTTTTTGCTGTCAGATAATTTTTTGCTGGCATATTTCCTATTATTGGGTTATTTATTAATTTTTATTATACCAATTTAAATGCCGAACAGCTTAATCAGCGTCAAGTAACAGAAGCTCCAGTTGTATTAATTTGTTGTGGCGATCGCCGAGTTACTCAAACCGATTACATTGAATCGGTGATTCAACTAGGGTTAGATGTTGGTGGAGTCAATGATGCTTATGCAGATTTTATGCGTAGCTCCATTCCTCAATTGTTTGAGTATCATCCCTCGTTTCAATCCACCGAAGCCTGGACAAATCGTCACACTATGTTAGCCGTTGCTCATTTAATGATTGTGGCAAAAAGCTTTGGGGTTGATACCTGTCCCATGGAAGGATTTGTGTCTGCTCAAATTAAAGAAGCATTTAACATTCCTGCGGAAGTAGATGTGTGTTGTTTACTCCCCATGGGATACGCCGCTGAACCCTGTCTTGATGCAGTCGCTCATGGGGGAAACCCCCAAGACCGCGCTGCATCGCTTTAAACTCTATGGTGGACGGTTTGATATCGAACAAGTTTACTATGGGGAGAGCTTTGGAGAATCATTCCAAGTGTAGTACTCCTCAAAGTTTATTAATGACTAATTACAAGATTTGGAAACAAACCCGATGACTGTAACCACAAACAATCAGAAAGTAATCAAAATTCGTAAATCCTCTGAAAGAGGACACGCTAATTACGGTTGGCTCGATTCTTATCACACCTTTTCCTTTGCTAACTATTACGACCCCGCTCATATGGGATTTGGCAAACTGCGGGTAATTAATCAAGACCGGATTGAAGGTGGAACTGGCTTTGGAACTCACTCCCATAGAGATATGGAAATTATTTCCTATGTCCTAGAAGGAGCCCTTGAGCACAAAGATACCCTTGGCAATACAACCGTTATTCGTCCTGGTGAAGTGCAACGGATGAGTGCAGGAAAAGGTATTGCCCACAGTGAGTATAATTATTCAGCCACTGACATCGCCCATTTTTTTCAAATCTGGATTCTACCGAATCAAACTCGATTAATACCAAGCTACGAGCAGAAATTTTATGCACCAGAAGAAAAGCAGAATCAATTAAGACTAGTTGCTTCAGAGGATGGACGGGATGGTTCTGTGACCATTCATCAAGATGTTAATGTCTATGCCACGAATCTGGATGCTGGTGCATCAGTAATAACCCATGCTAATCAAGATCGTCATATTTGGGTACAAGTAGCACGAGGTCAGGTCAAGTTAGATAATTACTTGCTACAAGCTGGTGATGGTGCTGCTATTTCTCAAGCAGAATCTGTGATGTTAGTGGGTCAAGAGCAAGCAGAGGTGTTGCTGTTTGATTTGGCTTAAATCGAGATATCTGAGCATCTGTACATTTGAAGTTACTGGTTTGCCATTGGCTAAAACCTTGATTTTTACTTTCACTTGGGTAAGTCCTATCGCCATTCTTGATAGCGGTAAACAAAAAGGGTTTCAGGCTAGATTGCCCCTGGTGACAGCTTCGCTAGTTCTACCCCTGATCGATCAAACTCCATCGAAGATCCGACTATTAATCCAAGCTACTAGAGCAAAGCGGGTTCCTCGTGTAACGGGCTGTACCTGGTGAATCCAACTGGATGGGAAGAGTGTTGCTGAGCCTTGCTCTGTGCTAGCCACTTGTACAGCTTTCCTAAAGATGAGACTTCCCCCCTCATAGTCTTCAGGTGGGCTAAGTTGAACGACAATGCTGATACGGCGTCCACCAATTACACCTTTGTTGACATCAGTATGTTCCTTATAATGACCTCCGATCCCGTAACGTAGGAGAAGAATTGGTTCTGAAAATTCCTTCTCAATATTGAAGTTAAATACCTCGTTAGCCTGATCTGCACATGCGATTAGGCGTTGATAAAGCCAGCTATACTCAGTTAATTGAGGGATCTTGAGAAGATGTGCCCATCGATAAGAACGGTCAATTACTTGCTTAGAGTAGTCATGACCGACACGAATTTTTGCTTCTTCCAACTCGTGCTTCGCTGCATCTTCAACCAGGTCAACACACTCTCCAATAGAGAGAACTCCAGGGAAGGTCATTAAATGTTGATGAGGGGGTTGAGGGCTTACCACAATAGACATCAGATAATTTCCTATGGGAGAATTTAATGTTTCATCTATCTTCGGCGTGGAGACTCCCGTTATAGCGAAGCTTAACGGTGAGAGGAAACGCCGCCCTGCTCTATTGTATGACTTCACAATAAGTGGTGTATAATGTGAGTATGATTCAACGTGCCTATCGCTATCGCTTTTATCCAACGACCGAGCAAGAAACTCTCTTGCGACGGACACTGGGTTGTACTCGGTTGGTTTACAACATGGCTTTAGCAGCTAGGACTCAAGCTTGGTATGAGAATCAAGAACGAGTTGGGTATGCACAAACATCCTCAATGCTAACAAGTTGGAAAAAGCAAGAAGAGCTTAGTTTCCTTAATGAGGTTAGCTGTGTACCGCTTCAACAAGGCTTGAGGAACCTTTCGGCGAAGCCGACGCTACGCGAACAAAAAGCCTTTGCGAATTTCTGGGCAGGACGTGCTAAATATCCCAATTTCAAAAAGAAACATAATGGCGGTAGTGTTGAATTTACTAAGTCGGCTTTCCGTTGGAAGAATGGGCAAGTGTTTTTAGCTAAATGCTCTGAGCACTTGCCAATCCGATGGAGTAAAAAAATACCTGAAAATTGCACTCCTTCTACTATTACTGTCAAGTTGGATGCTAGAGGACGTTGGTATGTATCTCTTCTGGTAGATGACCATACTATTAAGCCTTTTCCAAAAACTGATAAGTCTATCGGTTTGGATGTGGGCATAAATAGCTTGATCGCTACTAGTGACGGAGAAAAGATTACTAATCCCAAGCACTTTAAGGGGTTACACCAGAAATTAAGACGTGTTCAAAAAGTACTGTCTCGCAAGAAAAAAGGTTCTAACAACAGACAAAAAGCTAGACTAAAAGTAGCTAAAGTACATGCACACATAACTGATACCCGTAAAGACTTTTTGCATAAGCTGACTACTCAACTGGTACGCGAAAACCAAACGATTGTCGTTGAGGATTTAGCTATAAAAAACATGGTGAAGAACCATAAACTTGCCCTTGCTATTAGCGACGCTAGTTGGGGGGAATTAACTAGACAACTGGATTACAAATGCCAGTGGTATGGTCGAGACTTAATTAAGATTGACCGATGGTTTCCTAGTTCTAAAAGATGTGGGAACTGTGGGCATATCGTTGATAAAATGCCGTTGGATATTAGGGAGTGGAAGTGTCCTGAATGTGGGATTATCCATGACCGTGATATCAACGCGAGTCAGAATATTTTGGCGGCAGGACTTGCCGTGTCAGTCTGTGGAGCGAACATAAGACCTGACAACCATAAGGTTGAAGGGCAGTTGCGAAAATCCCGTTCGCGTAGCGTCGGCTTTCTCGAAACGGGAAGGAAACAGAAACCTAAATCGTGAGGTTTAGGAATCCCCCACTATAGCGGTAGCTTAGTGGCGGGAGGATGTCAAAGAGAGAAAAGCTACAAGAGTCCGTCGTTCCCCTCGAACAACAGGAGTCACCTCGTGGAGTAGATCACCTGCACTGAGTACCATCTGAGTTGACAAAGGATGATATATATTGGTAGACCCTCCTTGATCATAAACAACTAGATCGCCACCTTCATCAGCTTCCTGAAGATGAATAATAATTGCTAAATGTCGCAGTGGATCGGAATCATTATCATAGTGAGCACCAATATAGCCTCCAGGTCTCATAACATTCAACTGAATGCGTCGAATTTCTAGAAATTTAGCACAGGTTATGAACTGAAAAAAGGCCTTCATTGGCTCCTTCAGGAGGATATTTTCAATCACTGTGCCAGTAGAGGTAAGAGTTTGTAGATAAGGTGTATCGGTCTTCAGACGACCCACTTCTAAGTTGTGAGTTTCCCCTCTGTCACCCACAGTAACCGAGCGAGTAGGAGTCTTGCAGGAAATATTAAGAATACATTGATAGTCTTCAGGGGTCATTGGAGTTTCATTAAGGGATAGAACCAAGACTCCATACTTGGCAAACTTATAGCGCAAATCACTATACTGAGAACTAAGCTCCAACATCTAAGTTTCTTCTAGCCTCTAAAAACTCTTTCTTGAACACCAAAACCTCCAGGAAGCTGAAGATGTAGAGCATAAGACTGATAGCATAAAATCCATTCTTCAGCCAACTTTCCCCCTGGCTTGATCATACAATCACTAGACTGATAGCATAAAATCCATTCTTCAGTCAACTTTCCCCCTGGTTTGATCATACAATCACTCAATATTCCTGGGCATCACTATTGAATCATGTTTCGGTAAAACCCAAAATCTGGATTTTACCGAGTCAAACAACACAACTGAGATGCACCCATTCTTGATAGGGGTAAACACAGATAGTTTGTAGGAATACAGCAATGTTTCCTACAAACTATTTTTGATTCATATTGTCTATTCACATTATAACTAAGAATATGACTACGTTCTGGTAATAGGTAATAGGTAATAGGTAATGTGTAATGGGTAATGGATAATGGATAATAGATAATGGATAATGGGAAATGGGTAATAGTAAGCCAATAACCAATGACCAATAACCAATGCCCAATTACCAAGTAACTATCTTTAGCCTTCTTTTCCCTCAGTCTTATGACTAGGATTTTTTACCTTGGCGTTTCTGTACTGACGTTAACCCCATAACTCCGAACGCAAACAGCGTACCTACTAAAGTTCCTGGTTCTGGTGTGGATACACTGCCTGATGGTGGCCTCGGTGTGTGTGTAAGTCCGCTGATAACAAAGACAACATCGTTAAAGTCTTGGTCTCCTGAATCATGGGCTTGCTGGGATATCCAATCGTCTTCAAATCCTAGCATCACAAACTTTTCCCCTCCAAATTCAACTTCATAACCCAAGAGATGATGAATCCGTCGAGATTGAATCTGCCGAGCTTGAATTCGTCGCGGATTTTTTCCCGATTGGAACCAAAGTACTTGTCGTTTTCACGATTATCATTGTACCCATCGGACTTTATGAAAAACTCAATAAAGGTGTCACCGACAAAATTCCCCAGATTTACACCTTGACCAAGTGCCAAAAGACCATCGTCGTTAGGGAGAATGCTCAAGGGAGAGGAAACATCATCAAAAACTATTTCTTTACTGTTACCATTATCCACAGAATAGAATAGTTGATTTCTGAAACCGGCTCCTTCGTTGATAAAAAAGACTTCCACATCGTTGGCACCACTTTCCCAGCGCAGAAAATTAAAATCGATTTCAGGCAAATCCTCTTGATTTATCATTAATCTTTCTTCATTTACGAAATCGTTAAAGTATTACCACTGCTCATAGGTTAGTTTTGGTACGTAATTCCCTGAATTGCTATACTGTTGATTGTATTCTTGCTCAGATACATTTGCAGATGCTTGATTGGCAGAATACAAAACTCCTAAAACAGTAGCGGTCGCCATTAATCCAGAAAGCAGTTTATATTTAATGAAATTGACTTAACTGATTAGACACTTCGTGGTTGTATAAATTAGGGAGTATAGAGCTGTTTTGTCTGTGCATTCCCTCTTATTTATCAGTGTCTCTGTCCGATGTATAGCGTTTCCTTTATGATTCGTGAAATATATTGGCCGAAGCTATCGCTATAACCCAAGCCCTGCAAGGATTTACGATTTTACCAATTTTACAAATGATTTAGGATTGCTATATGCGATCGCGTTTATGAAGATTTGATGCCAGGTTTAACTTTTGTATAAATTTTAAGGATGATAGCTGAATGCTTACGCTAGGAGTATTATGGTTGTTCCTGAGATTGTTGCAGCCACCCTTGGCAGTACTGAATCAGGGTCCCAATGCGATCGCATACTCCCTTCTGCCTCAATTTGGCTGTCTGGGCACTCCGGGATGCCTGCAGAAGCATCAGGTCATTTTCCAATAATCGGATCTGTTTGTGAATTTCCGTTTTTAGGGACTGCCATCGAGAGGCATAATCCAGAGGTATGTCTGAGGCACTAATACTAGCGATCTCAGTGATGAACAGCCCCTTTAGTGCTTGAAACTGCTCCTGAATTGCTGATCGGGCCACATCATCAGCGCCAAATTTGTAGTACATTTGTTCTAGGGCTTGTTGGAATTCTCGTAATCGTTGATTATGTGATTGAGATAACATTGTGAGCCCTATTAGCGTAAAATTATAAATGTAAAGAATTTTTTCTTTTTAAAGACAGGGCAGTTACCAAACCAACAATTTGGCTCTGCCACTTAAATATTGGAGGAAGCTTCCATCTCTTTGAACTTGAGCATCCGGACAGCATTCTGGCTTGACGAAAAAGGAGGGTGAGAGGAAGCTTTACTTAAACCGACTGCTGAGAAGGGTTTGGCTGCATCGACAAGCTTGCCACCCTTCTGAGTCAGTACTCATTTTGGTAGACTTCGGTTTTCCTAGACTCCGGTATCTATTTTTTCTCTGAGGGGCAAATAATTATGGACGCGATCGCCACCTACTCTATTTTGAATTTTAACGTCGAGATTCCTGACTGGCTGCAAGATTGCTTAAGAGCCGCTTCATCAGCGGCAGAGGAACCAGTCGGTGATCATACTTTGTTAATCGCTGAGGCATTTAAATTTGCTTACCAACTCCATCAAGGTCAGTCCCGCAAATCAGGAGAGCCTTACATTGCCCATCCTGTTGCAGTGGCTGATTTATTAAGGGATTTGGGAGGCAACTCTACTATGATAGCGGCTGGATTCCTCCATGATGTAGTTGAAGATACGGAAATTACTCCAGAAGAAATAGAATCCCGGTTCGGAGTGGAGGTACGAAATTTAGTAGAAGGGGTAACCAAACTATCTAAATTCAACTTCTCGAGTAAAACTGAGCGTCAAGCCGAGAACTTCCGCCGGATGTTCCTGGCCATGGCAGCAGATATTAGGGTAATCGTTGTCAAACTGGCAGATCGATTACATAATATGCGGACGTTGGAATACTTGAAGCCACAAAAACAGGGTCAGATTGCCCAAGAAACTCGAGATATCTTTGCCCCCCTAGCCAATAGGTTAGGAATTGGTTGCTTCAAGTGGGAACTAGAAGATTTAGCCTTTAAGTATCTCGAAAGGGATGCTTATCGGGAAATTCAGTCGTTGGTAGCAGAAAGACGCTCAGACCGGGAACAGCGCCTCAAGGAAGTCTCAGAACTTTTGCGAGAGCGCATTCAGAAAACCGGTGTTCATTGCGTTGATATTAGTAGTCGCCCCAAGCACCTGTATGGAATATATCAGAAAATGCAGCGGCAGAACAAGGGGTTTCATGAAATCTATGATATTGCTGCAATGCGCGTGATTGTGGAAACCAAAGAGGAATGCTACCGAGCCTTAGCCGTTGTTCATGATCTGTTTAGACCAATTCCAGGTCGGTTTAAAGATTATATTGGTTTACCTAAACCTAATCGCTATCAATCCCTCCATACCGGAGTGATTGGGTTTAATGGTCGCCCGATCGAAGTCCAAATTCGCACCCTGGAAATGCACCATGTGGCGGAATGGGGTATTGCTGCTCACTGGAAGTATAAGGAAACCGGTGGCTCTAATACTACCAAATTCACGGCTGATGATGAAAAGCTGACTTGGCTGCGGCAGTTATTGGAATGGCAGAAAGACCTGAAAGATGCTCAGGAATACATGGAAAACATCAAAGATAACTTATTTGATGAAGATGTCTATGTATTTACACCAGATGGTGACGTAGTCGCTTTGAGTCGGGGAGCAACCGCTGTAGACTTCGCCTATCGGATTCATACTGAGGTGGGAAACCATTGTGCTGGTGTACGAGTTAATGGCGAATGGCGGGTACTCGATTGTCCTCTAAAGAATGGGGATATCGTAGAAATTCTCACTACCAAAAACGCTCACCCTAGTCTAGATTGGCTCAACTTTGTGGTAACAGCCAGTGCCAGAAATCGTATTCGGCAATGGTTTAAGCGATCGCATCGGGAAGAAAATGTGGCTCGGGGTCGGGAACTATTAGAGAAGGAACTTGGGAAAAAAGGATTTGAAGCCTTGCTCAAATCAGCACCAATGCAAGTTGTGGCGGAGCGCTGTAACTACCACAAAGTAGAGGATTTACTGGCTGGCCTGGGTCATGGTGCAGTGACACTCAACTTTGTAGTGAAACGACTACGGGAAGAACTACACGCTGGTTTAGACAATGAGCCAGAAGAAAGTGAAGTGCTCCAACAGTATACTAGCTCTACCCCCATTCATCCCCAATCCCAACTTCCTGGTAAGAAACATCCTATTGCTGGTGTAGAAGGACTAATGTATCGCCTGGCTGCATGTTGTAACCCCTTACCAGGAGAATCTATCATTGGGGTAGTCACTCGCACTAAGGGGATTTCCATTCATCGGCAAGGATGTGTGAATGTGGAAAATGTTTTAGGAGAAAGACTAGTACCGGTCAGCTGGAATCCCACTGATATCGATAACGGTCGTCCCCAAACCTACCCGGTAAATGTGCAAATTGAAGTCATTGACCGGGTTGGTGTCTTCAAAGACATTCTCTCTCGCTTAAGTGACCAAAACATTAATGTCCGTAAAGCTCAAGTCAAAACTCAGTATGGCAAACCAGCTCTAATTGACCTGTGCATTGATATTCTCGATCACCAACAACTCAACTGCAGCTTTGCCAAAATCCAACAAATGAGCGATGTGTTAAATATCCGGCGTGTTTCTCAGGTGGAGGAATGTAATTGAAGGTTGTTCGCGTAGCGTGGCCTATTGGCCAAGGTTGTTCGCGTAGCGTGGCCTATTGGCCAAAGTTAGAAGTTTAACACTCAACAGTCAAGAATGAAGCTTCCACCACCTGAACGAAGTGGTGGTGTCTTATGCTAACTTAGGATTACCCCTAACCCACAAGGTTAAACTAAGCCAGAGAGTCGCCTCACTGACTCGTCTTCAAAACCGTACGTGAGAGTTTCCCCTCATACGGCTCCTCATTATAGGAACCATTTTCATTGGTACCTCTAGAACGGATTGGCATCTAACTCAGATGAGTCGATTTTCTCTCCGTGCTTTATATCGTGGCAATGTAGGTGAAGTAACTCTAGATTTTTGTCTGAGTTATTTCCACCGAGCGAGCGTGGTATTATGTGGTGTTTTTCCATCGAATCTCCATCCCTGAAGGTGAGACCACAATGAGTACATACCCCTTTTTGCCTTTTCAAAAGCCTTCCCTTTTGACTGGTCATTTCAGGGTGTTTCTGCATTCTGGTACTCCAATAAATTAGGTCGCCATCGAATGGACTCCGAGTCTCTTTGACCTTCACGTGTCTGACTATTTTGGTCTTGGCGTGTTTGGGGAGGTAATTCTCCTCGTTGGTCATGAATACCCAGTTATCTATTTTTGGGGCTTCCCATGGTTTCTTTGGTTTTTCAACCTTAGTTCCCCAATATTTTTTGTTCACCCAGGTTTTTGATTTATTAGGATGTCTCCTATAACCCCATCTTTGAAGTTTGTTCCAGAGCAGGTGGTCTATCTTCGAGTAGGTTTCCTTGCTACAGACTGAGCTGTGATATTTGCACCATCCTCTTGTGATAGGTTTGAGGTGCCTTATTAAGGCATCTTGAGGAGCGGCTTTGTGATTGTCAATTGCTGACGAGAGTTGCTCTAGGTGCTCTTTTACGCTCTTCCTTGATGGTTTGATGATGGTTTTAAACCCTTGTTTGGAGTGATTTCTTCCGGCTGTGTATTGCCGGATGTTGAAGCCAAGGAAGTCAAATCCTATGGTCGTATGAGTCACTCTGGTTTTGTTTGGTTTTAGTTCCAGGCCAATATCACTGAGCCAATCATTGATGATTTCTTGACATTCTTCTATCACTGAACGGTCTTTGTGCATGATGACAAAGTCATCAGCGTATCGAATTAAGTTCAATGCTCCTCTATTTCTGGTCTTATTTCCTTTCATAGAATTTGCATATTGTTTAATTCTCTGTTCCATTCCGTGGAGGGCTATATTCGCTAAAAGCGGAGATATGATTCCGCCTTGAGGGGTACCCTCGTTTGATTGGGAGAATGTTCCCTTATCCATCACCCCGGATTTTAACCAGTTCTTGATTAATCGTCTCAGGGATGGGTAAGTATTTAATTTTCTTAGAAGTGCATCATGATTGATTTTTTCAAAGCATTTGGCGATGTCAGCATCTAAAACCCATTTGGGCTTTTGTTTGATGCTGTTGAATATTGCTTCGATGGCATCGTGACATGACCGTCCCGGTCTAAACCCGTATGAATTAGGTTCAAATTTGGCTTCCCGGAGACGAAACCTTAGATAGTGGAGCCTTACTAACAAGCCTTAAAACCTTCTCTGCATAACCTTAAAACTATAAAGGCTCCACTATCTTGCGGTAACTTCTGACCATTCAGGTTCTAATGCCTGTTTGGCAAGTGCCTGTAGTGCTCGGTCATGTATGGTTGGTATCCCTAGAGGCCGTCTCTCATCTCTTCCAGGTTTAGGTATCCAGACCCGGCGGGTTGGTTGGGGCTTCTTGTACAGTTTTAGGCTGGCTACTAAGTCGAGTCGTTGCTTACTGGTTAAAGCTTTCTTCCCGTCTATTCCGGCAGTCTTCTTGCCTTTGTTTTGTTGGGTCACCTTCCTGACTGCGAGCATTTTGGCTGACCAGGATTTCATCAGGGTTTTTTGGAGTTTTCTAACCACGCGAACATCGCCACGTTGAGAGGCTCGATATATCCGGTTTTGTAACTTGAATACGGTTCTTTCTAGCCTGCGCCAATCAACCCTATTCCATTCCGACTGTGGGGCGAACCCCCGAGTTTTGGACTTATGCATTACTACTCCTAGCTATATTTTTTCCTACAACGTGAGTCTGTGTGCGTATCCTGGGTATTACCCCAGGCTTTGGCTTCTGACTCAATCCCTCTTTCATATGACTTGCGGCTAACTACCTACTCAACAACCGACCGTGTTGAGAGTACATATAAAAGTTACTTCGTTCCTGATAACCATTCTTTTGAACTTTTAGGGTGATACTCTTCACCGGGAACTTTAGGGAAATCTTTATAAGAATGTGAAACCTTATAAACCTGTATGCTCCTTTGACATTTTGTCCGTAGTGGTTCAGCCTTATTTCACTACGTCTTGCTGACGATGATTCTGACGTATCTTCCTCTCGTACCCATGAATTCTATTGCCTGTTACTAACACCACTTTAGACTAGCAGTGCTTCACTACTCGACCCCGCTTTACCCCAGGGTTGTTAAGTTCTGAAGTAGGGGTAGGGCTGTCACTCGGATTTCACGAGGGTCAGAAGTTACCGAAAGAATAGTGCAGCCTTTATGGTCAGCAGGTTAGGCATCATAGGAGTAAGGTTTTGTACTAAGGCTGCACTATTCTAAGGTTTTGTCTCCGGGTTGGTATTTCACCAACATGGTTATCAAGTTGTCAAGGTTCATTGAACCAGGCGGTTAATCCCCCAGACCCTCAAGGGGGTAGGTTTCTAACCAACGAATCGCACTCACATAGACAAGCCCAGCCTCTAGGCGGTCGTCCAGTGCTTTTGCTGGAACGACCCTCACCGTCATTTCTGCGAGTGAGTTTAAACACGCCTCTAGCACCGATGTTGTAAGCACCATTAAGATCTGCATTGAAGCACTTACCTGAGGGGAAGGTTGCTTGGGAGTATTTTTTTGAATTTCTCTTAACCGTACCGGAACCATCATAGGCAAGTTTTGAAGTGTAAGCTGCCACAACTTCTATTACTTTACCTCCCAGTTCCGCCCATTTCATTTCTGTAAAATCGCGAATTTTAGACTTGAGCCATCCGTGAAATTTTTGCCGGAGGTTAGACCGTTTCTTGCCACCTTTTGGCTTCCAACCCTTAAGATTCTCAAATACAATAGCTTCAGAGTTGAACTCCTTAGCAATGTCCACAATTCGCTTAGAAACAATATGGCCGATTTGATGGTTAATCCTTCGGCATTTTTGATAGGTCTTAGAGCAAAATCCTTTATGAAGTTTTCCACCCTTACCCATGGTCAATGATGCCACGGATACGGATTTCAGTCGTTTGTCCCTACGGTCTATGTCTCTCCCCGGATGAATAAATTCGCAGTGGATTACAGTGCCGCTATGAGTGACAACCGCTATTGTTGCAGTAGTATTTATCCCCAGATCTACCGCAGTAACGTTAGCTTCTGGTTTTCTTTTTTCTGGCTTACAGGTGAATGGAACAGATAAATGGCAAACCCTTTCATTGAAAACTAATGAAGGGGACATCATTTTGTTATTTGCCACCAGGTGACGCTCTCTTAAGCCAATGATTTGAATGGTAGTCCAAAGCCAATCAGAGCCATTGAAAACCTTGATTTCGACCTGGTCATAGCCATGTAGTTTATAGCATTGTCCCTTGTATAGAGAGGGATAACAACCAGTGTCTGCATTTAGCCTTGGCGCAAGCGCGTCCTTTCTTTTTCTGTTTCCCGATTGCCACTCCCGGTAACGAGTAACAAAACTACTGACTTGGCCAGCGGAAAAAGCGATCGCAGCACGTCGTAGATAACTGGGGAATTTGTAGAAAGTTTTGTTGAACTGAGGATATTTTACGTTGGGACGTTTAGCTGTCTGATGCATTAACTTTTCGACAGCTGGAGTTAGTTGATCTGCTGTCAACTCTCCCAATTCAGACCAGTGAGTATAAATAATGCCAACCAAATACCGACAAGCACGGCGATACACCTTAACCGTATCCCCTAAAAGCATTTTATTATCTGGGGTTGGATTAAGTTGCCACTTGTCTGTTCGTATGACTTTAGTCGGCGTTTTCACTGGTCTAACAAACTGGTTTATAGTTAATATTTTAGCCTACAAAAGATAAGACGGCAATTCGGCAAAGCCGACGCTTCGCGAACGAATGATTGGTGTTCCAGCCTTTAGCAACTAACAGCTGTATACTCCTTAACCCCCACCTGAACGTTCGCGTAGCGTGGCCAAAGGCCAGGTGGGGGAATGCGTCGCATTTTTGTTCAACAAACCACTTCTTTTTCTTCTGAACGTCGTCTAGGCACCTCATAGGTGAAGAAATCATGGGCTAAGATGGTATTTGGGAAAATTGCCCGTGCTTCTTGAAGTAAATCATCTAACCTCAGGGGGTTTCCTGGAGCATAACGAGGACTGAAATGGGTCATAATTAGCTGTTTGACTCCTGCACCAAGGGCAACTTGAGCTGCCATGGTAGAGGTAGAATGTAAGCGCTCAATAGCCATCTGAGCGTCTTGATGGGCAAAAGTAGCTTCGTGAATCAACACATCCCCATCCTTGGCCAGTTCAATAGCCTGCTCACAGAAGATAGTATCGGTACAATAAACCACTTTACGGCCAGTTTCGGGTGCTCCACACAATTCAATGCCCTTAATCTCACGCCCATTAGGTAGGGTAATCGTTTCTCCCCGTTTGAGTTTACCGTAAACCGGACCAGAGGGAATTCCTAATGCGATCGCTTTTTCTACATTAAACCTGCCCGGTCGGTCTTTTTCACACACTCGATAGCCAAAGGCTGGTACACGATGTTCGAGGGGTAGACAGCTAACGGTAAATTCTTGGTCTTCGTAGACTAAACCAGGTTTTATTGTGTGAACCTTGAAGGGGAATGCCAAATGGGTGCGAGAGTATTTTAGGCAAGCTTGGAGATAACTATCTAAACCCGGTGGTCCATAAATATCAACCCTGTCGATGTTTCCCGCTAAGCCACAGCTTGCCAACAGACCTGGGATACCAAAAATATGGTCGCCGTGGAGGTGGGTAATGAACATTCGTCTGATCTGGCTGGTTTTCAGGTCACTCCGCAAAAGTTGATGCTGAGTACCTTCGCCACAGTCAAACAGCCAGACTTCTGCACGCTGAGGTAAGCGCAGCGCTACACTGGACACATTGCGCGATCGCGTTGGGACTCCGGAGCTAGTTCCTAAAAATGTAATTTCCACGCAGCCTGTTGTTGAATGTTCTTGTCTTGACTCTTCTATATATAGTACACAGCCTGAGTCCGATAGTCTCGAAGAGTGGGTAGGATATCACCGGGTCAGCCATCAGCTTTCAGCTTTCTGCTATCAGCTATCAGCTTTCTGCTATCAGCTATCAGCTTTCTGCTTTCTGCATATGCTTAGATGGACTTTCCTGGTGACTTTCAATTCTCATTAATCTCGAAAATTATAGCGTTGATCACAGTCATGAGGTACAGTATTATTTGAAGCTGATTCCCTGTCTTGATGCAGCGCATCCCTATTACCCATTACCTATTACCTATTACCTATTACCTATTACCTATTACCTATTACCCATTACCCATTACCTATTACCTATTACCTATTACCTATTACCCATTACCTATTACCTAAAATCCCGAAATTGTGTACCTCATAGCTATGAGAATTGCTATATACCGTTCCCGTAGCGTGGCCATAGGCCAAACAGGTTTATTTGAAGCTGACGGCTGACAGCTGACGGCTGACAGCTGACGGCTGATGGCTTACAACAAATCAAAAAATAAATTTAGTTTTTAACATTGGTACTACGATACTATTGTTGTTACTGTTGTGTTCTGGAGATATAATTACAAATAGACCGGGAGTGATGGAGATATTGTCATTAATTTGGTAGCGATAAAAGGTTTCTAAATGGTAAGATACATCCAAATCTTGACGACTGTTAATATCATTTTCAGCTAGTCTAGGAGGCATTCCAAACACGAAACCTAATTCATTGCCTTCTTTGCCTAAATCGGGAAATGCCATGGTGATAGCCCAAGTCCAGATATCAGCTTTAGCCCCCTTTGAGCCATCCAAACCACTTTGGCGGGGAGAGGATTCAGCGTTGGCATTGATATAACTAAGCCAACCCCCAAGGGCAAAACCAGGACTAAGTCGATATCTCGCTTGTAAGCCAAACCCATTAGCGGAGGTAGCGGTTTGATCACCAAAGGGTGCTTGGGAAAATTGACTGCCAGTACTGCCAGTGACATCAATCCCTGAGTTGGGTTCAGGAGAATAGTAATGAACATAATTTAATCCAATCCCTAAGCGCTGATTTGGTGTTAAGGTTAGCTGAGTGAAAGCACCAAATTGACCGTTAAATAGTCCATTACCTTCGGTGGGATTAGAGATACTAGCGGCACTACCTAAATAAGCTACACTGATTCTAATTGAGTCATTAAATTGATAACGAATAGCAGCGCCACCACCTTCAGCTAGGCGATAAACGGGGTTATGTACTCCAAAACGGGAGAGGGCTGACACGGGATTGAGGGGGTCAGTAATCTCATCGGCTGAGAGACCTGCTGCTGCAATATGAGCTTGAATGCGATCGCTAATCGGGAATCGATAATATAGTTCAGTTAAGACAAATTCCTGGTCTGTATCTGTTTCAAAGTCATAGAGAGTCATGTCTGTGCCATCAAGGGGGTTATTAAATTCAGGCACGTCGGTGGTATCGATTCTAGTGCGTAACAGGTCTTTACCGGTGAAACTGGTATCAAAGGATAATAGGGCAAGACCTGTGAATGTAGTGGTAAGACTATCGTCTTCAGTTGGGCTACTGCAACAAGGGGCAGCTTTGTTACCAGTGAAGTAGTCAATTAGGATAAAGTCTACTTCGCCATTGAGCTTAGTAGTGGTGGAAAACTCAGTAATTTCGACTTCAGCAGTACGAGCGGTGACAGCATCCAGGTTACCACGCAGTCTAGCTAGTTCCAGGGTAAACTCGCCTTGCAAACGCTTGATTGCCTCTAGATCCTCTTTAAAGTAGGACGATGCCAAATTGGGAGCAACAATCACCTTACTGAGCTGATCGAAACAGGCATTGAGAGCAGCAGCAAATTCATAACGGTTGAGGGGACTATTGCCACGATAGCTACTATCAGGATATCCTGCCATACAACCGTAGCGCTCTACGATAGATTGTAAGGCTTGGAATGCCCAATCTGTGGGCTGGACATCGGATAACTGGGATACTGATGTCACCTGATCCATCGGATCATCTATCGGTTCGAGATTGGGTTCGATATGGGGAGTTAGTTGATGGTCAAACTCTTGTGTAGTTGTTGGTAATTCTGTTGTTGGTGATCCTGGGAACAACTGGTCAACAGGTGTCACCTGCTCCATCACGCCCACAGAGATGGGGGGAAGTAATTCTACTGCTACGGATAATTCCTGGGCGGTTGTTGACTTTGGTTGAGATTCATTGGCTAGACCATTGGGAGTTAGTAAAAATGCTGCAGCGATCGCAGCTGGAGTTACATGGGGCAAGCTCCAAGTCAGTTTGGGCATTGGGAACGATAGTTGACTACTCACACCGAAAACATTGATATAATGGCGCAAATCTTAGCAATTTGCCCAGTAGGGTGATGCTAACAGGGGTAGGTTTCTGATATCTGGGTGAAGCGGGAAGTGTCGGAAGTGTGGGATTCTAAGAGGTTGTCTGAGAAGTCTCATTTGCTACATCCAAGCCCCCGTTGGTCCCCCTCTGGGGGACTTTTAGAAGCAAATTGACTCTTGTTCCCCCCAAAGTTGGGGGGTCAGGGGGGCAAAATTCAGTATCAAAAAACTTTTCAGATATCCTCTAAGAGTTAGATATCCAACTGCTGTTGTTACACTCAAGTTGAACCTATTCAGAGCGAGCAAATAGAGGAAGCATTCCTAGATTAACTCCGGATTTATCTAGGAAAATTGGTGTTGCTGAATTAATAGACCTCTTGCAAAAGTATTTTTCTGATAGTGTTTACGTCAATTCTTGTCCACTGTTCCCTGTTCCCGTCTTGATGCAGTCGCTCATGGGGGAAACCACGGCAGTCGCTCATGGGGGGAACCCCCAAGACCGCGCTGCCTCCCCAAGACCGCGCTGCATCGCTGTTCCCTGTTCCCGACAACTGCCGCGAAGTCTAATGAATGAATGAGCGATCATCAGGTGCGACCCGTGGCGAATTTAATTCTTAATGGGTCAAGCGCACCTATGGTTTTGTTGAAGCCCCCTAAATCCCCCGAGCGAGCAATCCCTCGCTCGGGGGACTTTTAGAGTTTTTTCCCCCCAAGCGAGCAATCCCTCGCTTGGGGGGTTAGGGGGGCGAAACCATACCCAGAATCAGCAACACCGAAAAAACTATAGTTCAAGGGTTTGTAGTTCAAGTTTTCTTACAAAAATGACCTGCTCCCACATAGAACTGTTTAGCAAGCTGATGTTGATAGATATTAGCTTAAGTATAAACATCAATAATTTTTTGTCTAGGATCAACGGAGTAGGGTTTCATGATTTTTTAGTATAATTATCTGAGGTATCATGATTATTGTACCTGACTAGCTTGATAAATATTATGTTAAGTTCTATGGTTGAGAAGTAGAGAGCTATACATGAAGGTTAGAAATATCCCTGGTTATCTCCTTGATCAGATAGAGTCAGCCCTATTTACTGTTTTCCCTGCTAGAAGAAAAAATGCTGGAAATACCCCTGGTTATCTCCTTGAGAAGATACAGTTAGCCCTGCTTAGTGCTTTTCCTGAGCCACAGGGCTTCAAACAAATGCTACGATTCCAATTAAATGAAAATCTGCCAGAGATTGCTACTGGTGGAAATTTCAGTGAAATTGTTAACAAAACAATCAACCATTTTGATAGTAATAATAGTTTAGAACTATTAATTAATAGCGCCCTTAAACAAAATTGCGCTAATCCTGAGTTAAATGCAATCAAGAAAAAATTTAAAATTACGACTAGTTTACTCGACCTATTGTATCCTTTAAAAAAAAATAACAAGCCAAAGCAAGAGGTTTATAGAGATTATTTTCAAAAAGTCAATTTTTCGGAAGATAAAATTGTTGCAAATTTAAATGATATTATAGATAACTTGGATACTATACTTGATGAAAATTTTTATAGTGAAAAACCTATCATAGACTTTGCTGATTTTTTATTAAAAAATAGAGATATTGATATTTCACAAGAAAATGCTTGTCAACTCAATCAATGGTTAAAAATCGAGTCCAAGAGAAGTAAAGCAAGCTATATAATCAGCTATATAATAAGATTGGTAAGCAATAACCGCTTATTTGAATTTGATTATGTAGTGTCACGTATATTGCCATTCCTCTTTATTAATATTACTGGGGCTTGGATAATCGAATTCTTGAGTAGAATAGAATGGGTTAAGCAGTATAAAGCCCTTAGCATGTTGTTTTTTATAGTATTTACAATCATAGCTATTATTGATTTATTTAAAAAATCAAATTTAAGACTGAACCAAATAGGATCAGTTACCTTAGTAATCTTGGTGATAATAGGAGAAGCATTTATATTTAGCATTTTTCCCACTAAACTAGTAAAGTCCCCTGAAAACTTTCACAATTACCCAGAAATCGTAAAAGTTTTTGAAAACCAGCATCTAACTAAACATTATAATTTAAAGAAAATCTTTATACATAAAGCTGAAGTAATAGATAGATTTATAAAAAACCCGGGTAAAGATAATGAATTACATGAATTACACATATTACTTAATGATGTGGAATGGACCAAGGAAGAAAAATTAAGATTTCTCAAGAGAAACTATAAAGGATATATAAAAGTTAAGATTAGTTATAATGATAATTCGACTGGGAAGTTTAAAATAAAAAAATCTCAAATAATTGACTATTCATTTAGACCTGGTAGTGGAATCTTATCCTTTGTGATAGGATTCGGAGAAACAGCATATTTGGTGCCTCGACAAAGATATAATCTTCTTCAAAAAATAGAGAACATTATTGAAGATAACCAAGTTTTAGAAAAAATCAAATAAATATGAATAAGCTGTTAAGCATTAGTGCCTAACAGCTTAACAAATTAGCTTAACCAATTATTCAAAGGTTATGGTATTAGGTAAATCAATCACAAAGTTCAGCCCTTGTGGAGTGACATCGGCGTTAATAGAGACACCAGCCTTAACGAGTTTATCTAGGCTTAATCCATAGGGTTTCAACTTTTGATCAACGCCCGCATCTTTAAGATAGGAAATTAAATTGACACCATCAAAATTTGCCAAACCCTTCTTGACCGCTTTAACTGTTTGATTGCGAAATACACCTTCAAGAAGAGTCAGAGCATCAGAATACCATCCCCTTCCACGCACATTGTGGTTACGGTAAGCAACTTGTAAATCGTTATTACGTATGGCAATACCAAGACTGACATCACCACTAGGTGTTACAGAAAACAAGCGAGTACACTTCTTTCCAGAAAATAGATCGATGCATTCATACTTACGCAAATTGACTGTAAAGGAAAATGTTGCTCCACCATTGTCAATAGACTGAAGATTAATATCGTTGATCTTCCACTTGTTATAACGAGTATTCTTGATGTAATACCCATCATATTGATTAATAGAGTTAACTAAATCTTCCCGGAATTTTTCAATTGGCAACGTTCCTCGAATTTGTGCTTTGGTTAAGTCCAACTCAATGGGAAATCCAATCTGATTTGTCAATACATCTAGAGACTGGACAACAAGCGGGACATTAGCATCAGGAAATTTGCTCTCTGCATGAAGATAACCAGGTAGAGCAATAGTTAAACCTAAAGAGATGGCAAAAGCCCTAAAAATAGTTGCTAGATTTTTATCCAACATAAATTCTCTCCTTTGTCGGGAGCAGCTAGTATGTATTGGTATTTTGAAACCTTCGGATACTAAAAATAGCTGAACGCCTTTATATAAAAAGACAATAGTTTGATGAGGTTTGAATTATTTAAACCCTTTAAATCCTAAGGAAGTAGTCAATCAATAGATTACCATTTACTGCTTAGGCTTCGAGTTAATTTTGAGCATACTTGTTTTCAAATACCACTATTGATTTATCAGGCAAAGTTCAGGAAGTTATGCGTAACTTAACAAAAGTTAATAAAAAAATGCATTAGGGGCAGTAGAAAGGAATTATAGACATTGAAGTATAGTTAGGGAAAGAGTAATAGGTAATATGCAACAGCAGATCTGATAGCAAAACTATGTCTTAACCTTTACTTCGACTGCTATACCAGTAAACTTTCAACCTTCAACATCCAACATCCAACATTCAACCTCCAACATTCAACCTTCAACATTCAACCTCCAACATTAAACCTTCAACAGTTAACCTTCAACCTCTAACCTTCAACCCTCAACCGAATAAACCCTTCCTTTCCAAGCACCACCCCGTCCTTGCCAATGTCGCCATGCTGAATCTATGGTCATTAAGGTATAGAGCAACCCGATCCCAGGTAAGCAAAATCCTAGCAGAGGAGAACATTGATACAGGCGCAGTGTGGGTAAGTAAGCTAAAGCCATCAGTAACCATGTCACAAAGGATGCGATCGCATTCAGCCAATGTCCAGTCAAAACACTAAGGATCAAACCAATCGGGGCTACTAGATAAATTAACGTCATTGCCATCACCGTACCCACTAATAGCCATGGGGAATACTCTAGTTGGGTAAAAGCCGTGCGAGCAATCATGTTCCAGATACTCGCTAAAGAAGGATATGGTCGTAAGCTGCGAGTTGATTGACTTAGCCCTAACCAAATGCCACCAAGGCCAGAAAGGGAACCAGAGGAAGATCTGGACTGATTACTGGATTTAACTGCTTGAGCTAGGGCACAATCATCGATTAATGCTTGACGCACTACCTCAATCCCACCGATGCGGTTTAAGGCTTGATGGCGAATTAAAATACATCCTCCAGCGGCAGCCGCAGTAGATTTTGTGGGGTTATTGACCCAAGCAAAGGGATACAGTTTTTGAAAGAAGAAGACAAAGGCAGGAATCAGTAGTCGCTCCCAAAAGTCTTGGCATCTGAGCAACACCATTAGGGAAACTAGATCCAAGTGTTCTATCTCGGCTTTGGTAAGCAGTTGACGGAGATTGGCTGGATCATGCTCTATATCAGCATCGGTAAATAAAAAATAATCTGGGGCTGGGGTTTGCTGCTGCCCATAACGAATGCCTTGTTCTAAGGCCCAGAGTTTACCAGTCCAACCAGGGGGTAACTCTTGACCGGATAATACTTCTAGTTGGAATCGTTGGGAGGATTGCTTGCTTTCCTGGGCAAGGGCTTGAGCAATGGTCGCTGTTTGATCAGTGCTTTGGTCATCCACTACAATCACCGTCAAGCAGCCAGGATAGTCTTGAGCCAGAAGCGATCGCAATGTCGTGGGGAGCAACTCAGCTTCATTACGAGCTGGAATTACAGCACAAACCTTGGGTAATGATTCCCCTTGACCTACAGACCTGGTAGGGAATTTCTCTATAACCAGCCGTTGGTCTGCTCGCCAAAACTGACCCCGAAATCCTAGTAATCCGATCCAAATCCCTACGGATAGAACAGTGATTCCTAATCCGATTGTATCCATTTGTATTGATACCTATTGCTAATTCTCCACTACAAGTAGCAAAATAACGTAACCAAAGGTGCGCGCACCTTTGAATGTGGTGTGTGAAGTAAAACGGTAAAACATGCAAACCCAAGACAGGATTGTAGAATCAGGGGTTACAGGAGCGATCGCAAATAGCCAAAGCTATTTACTCGCTCAGCAATATCCCGATGGTTACTGGTGGGCAGAACTGGAATCTAATGTCACCATAACAGCGGAGATTGTCCTACTCCATAAAATTTGGGGAACTGACAAACAACGACCTTTACATAAAGCGGAAGCCTATCTGCGTTCTCAACAGCAGAAACACGGTGGCTGGGAACTTTTCTATGGTGATGGTGGGCATTTGAGTTGTTCGGTGGAAGCTTATATGGCACTCCGCCTTTTGGGGGTACCTGCCAGTGACTCAGCTTTGGTCCGAGCCAGGGATTTTATTCTCAGACGGGGTGGCATCAGCAAAACCCGGATTTTCACCAAATTTCATTTAGCCTTGATTGGCTGCTATAGCTGGCGCGGGATTCCCTCGATTCCCCCCTGGATAATGTTGTTTCCAGAATGGTTTCCCTTTACTATCTATGAAATGTCTAGCTGGGCAAGGGGAAGTACAGTTCCTTTATTAATTGTCTTTGACCAGAAGCCAGTATTTGAGATTGAGCCAAGGATCAATCTAGACGAGTTATATACCGAAGGAGCTGATCAGGTCAAATTCGAGCTACCTCGCAATTCCGATTGGACAGATTTATTTGTACTGCTTGATGATGGATTTAAGTTAGCAGAAGACTGGAATTTAGTTCCATTCCGGAAGCAGGGACTGGCAGCAGCGGAAAAATGGGTCTTGGAGAGGCAAGAAGCCACAGGAGACTGGGGGGGAATTATTCCAGCCATGTTGAATTCCCTGTTAGCGTTGCGTTGTCTCAACTATGATCTTGCGGATCCGATCGTGCAACGGGGACTGGAAGCCATTGATCGGTTTGCCATTGAAACCCCTGACAGCTACCGAGTCCAAGCCTGTGTTTCCCCAGTTTGGGATACAGCTTGGGTATTGCGAGCGATGGTGGAATCTGGTTTAGAACCGGATCATCCAGCCTTAGTTCGGGGTGGAGAATGGTTGTTGCAGCAGCAAATACTAGACTATGGGGATTGGGTGGTGAAGAATCCCCAAGGGAAACCAGGAGGATGGGCCTTTGAGTTTCAAAACCGTTTCTATCCTGATTTAGATGATTCCCCAGTAGTGATTATGGCCTTGAATAGCTTGAAACTCCCTAATCAGAAACTAAAGCAGGCAGCCATGGCTCGTGGCTTGGCTTGGATAGCATCAATGCAGTGTAACCAAGGGGGTTGGGCTGCGTTTGATATTAATAATAATCAACACTGGCTCAATTCTCTGCCCTATGCTGACCTGAAAGCTATGATTGACCCTAACACAGCGGATGTGACCGCACGGGTCCTGGAAATGCTGGGTTCGTGTAATTTGTCCATAGAATCCCAAAAGTTGGAGAATGCGATCGCATTTTTGATTCAGGAACAGGAAGCCGATGGCAGCTGGTTTGGTCGTTGGGGGGTTAACTATATCTATGGCACCAGTAGTGCTCTTTCAGCCTTATCTAAAATAGCGCCTCACACCCACCAACGTAGTATCGAACGGGGTGCCGCTTGGCTAGTGAAATGTCAAAACCTCAATGGTGGCTGGGGTGAGACCTGTCTTAGTTACGATGATCCCACTCTTAAGGGACTAGGAATCAGTACTGCATCTCAAACCGCTTGGGCTTTAATTGGTTTAATGGCAGCAGGAGAAGCTACTGGCAACTGGGCAATGGATGCCATTGAGATGGGAGTCAACTACTTAGTGTCAACTCAGCAGCCCGATGGCAGTTGGGATGAAACCGAGTTTACAGGCACAGGTTTTCCCAGTCATTTTTATTTGAAGTACCACTTCTATCAACAATATTTCCCGTTGTTGGCCTTGGGAAGATATCAAATGTCTGTTGCAAGTTGAAGGTTGTTTGTCGGAATGTAGAATTAAGAATGTAGAATGTAGAATGTAGAATTAAGAATGTATAATTAAGAATGCAGAATGTAAAATCCAGAATGGTGAATGGTGAATGTCGAATACAGAATTCCAAATTCTTAATTCTTAATTCTTAATTCTTAATTCTTAATTCTTAATTCTTAACTCTTAATTCTTAATTCTTAATTCTTAATTCTTAATGCCCACGCATCCTGTTTATTGCTAATGCTCAGTCAACCAGACCGTCAAATCTGTGACGGTCTCAAAATCCAACAGCGCCTCGCTCAACTCCTCCAATTGAGCAATAGAAAGCTTTTGAATCCCCTCAAGTAGCTGGTCAGAAATACTACCAAACCGACGGGTGATCAGACGTCTAACGATTGAGTACCCTTCCTCTTGTTTTCCTTCCAGTTTTCCTTCAAGCTTTCCTTCACGTTTTCCTTCGAGTAAACCAAGTTTATGTCCTTTTTGAATTATCTTCTGATAAATTACAGACTCTTGCATCACTTCCTCCGGAAATAATTCTGTGATCAACCTTTGGTCAAACCGCAAACCAGCTAGTAACTGGGTACAAGCGGAGATGTTAGTAAAAGCTAGTGGTTCTTCAATCCTATCCACTGCTGCCGCCACTTGCTCTAATAATCTGTTGGGAGACTCACTGAATGCTAAAGTGGCAAAAGGCAATAAGGCGGGATTGGCCAAAAATTGCAATGGGTCTTGCTCCCACATCCTGATTACTCGATAGCGATGGCTAGTGTTACTCTCGACCAACTGGTTAGTATAAGCTTTGGATGAGGTGGTGAACTTGAGAAATATCACTACCTGCTCTATGGGACAGTTATACTTTTCTTTGAGTCTGACCCAATACTTGAGCATCCGCAATGGTAGGGATGGCTTGGAAGCTGGCAGGGTTTGAAATTCCCACTGTAGGATTTGGTTAGCGGTTTGCAGCAGGGTCAAGGAATCGGCGTGAATCGGTTCAGTATTTAACTCAGTTTTGAGCACCGATATTTCAGTAACTTCAATATCATGAAGCCACTTGACCAAATCCCCTGGGTAGTTTTCGGCGAGATATTTACAGATATTATCGTAAGCCAAGGTAGTTATCTTTGGTTAACAGTACCTGGGCAAGTTTATCGGATTTGGTCAAAAAAAGCGATCGCATAAGCGCGGAAGCTGAGGCCGTAGGCCACGCTTTGCGAACGCTTCATCGCGTTTGCGTAGGGGCTCTTTGAGAGCATCGCTTTTTTTATTGCTGATGGGATGCCAACCACACAGCTATATCGGTGACTGTCTCAAAATCCAACAACGCCTCGCTCAACTCCTCCAATTGAGCAACAGAAAGCTTTTGAATCCCCTGTTGTAGCTGGTCTGAAACACTCCCAAACCGACGGGTCAGTTGACGTATCACGATTGAGTAACCTTCCTCTTGCCTTCCTTCACGTTTTCCTTCAAGTAAACCAAGTTTATGTCCTTTTTGAATTATCTTCTGATAAATTACAGACTCTTGCATCACGTCCTCCGGAAATAATTCTGTGATCAACCTTTGGTCAAACCGCAAGCCAGCTAGTAACTGGGTACAAGCGGATATGTTAGTAAAAGCTAGTGGTTCTTCAATCCTATCGACTGCTGCCGCCACTTGCTCTAATAATCTGTTGGGAGACTCACTGAATGCTAAAGTGGCAAAAGGCAATAAGGCGGGATTGGCCAAAAATTGCAATGGGTCTTGCTCCCACATCCTGATTACTCGATAGCGATGGCTAGTGTTACTCTCGACCAACTGGTTAGTATAAGCTTTGGATGAGGTGGTGAACTTGAGAAATATCACTACCTGCTCTATGGGACAGTTATACTTTTCTTTGAGTCTGACCCAATACTTGAGCATCCGCAATGGTAGGGATGGCTTGGAAGCTGGCAGGGTTTGAAATTCCCACTGTAGGATTTGGTTAGCGGTTTGCAGCAGGGTCAAGGAATCGGCGTGAATCGGTTCAGTATTTAACTCAGTTTTGAGCACCGATATTTCAGTAACTTCAA
>NZ_JAAHHC010000044.1:0-22492 GCF_010672265.1 Moorena sp. SIO3A2 | reverse complement strand
GAAGCTGGCAGGGTTTGAAATTCCCACTGTAGGATTTGGTTAGCGGTTTGCAGCAGGGTCAAGGAATCGGCGTGAATCGGTTCAGTATTTAACTCAGTTTTGAGCACCGATATTTCAGTAACTTCAAGACCATGAAGCCACCTGACCAAATCAGCTGGGTAGTTTTCGGCGAGATATTTACATATATTATCGTAAGCCAAGGTAGTTATCTGTGGTTAAGACTACCTGGCCGAGTTTACAGGATTTGGTCAAAAAAAGCGATCGCGTAGCGTGGCCATAGGCCAATCCCTTAGCGGCTCATAAGCGAGCATCGCGTAGCGTGGCCATAGGCCAATCGCTTTTTTTGTGATTGGGCTTTTGGTCTTTTTGGCTTCCCCCTGAAATAAAAATCTGCTCTATCTCCCCCTCTTCCCCGCCTATCTCCTCAAAAGAATTGGTAGTCTTACCCGACTAGGCTAGGTAGAAATATAGTCATCAAAAATTGGTTTTCTTGTAGCCCACCAATATTGGATAGTATTACCAGGCCACAAAGCGAATACTCTGCCATCTTTATTTTGATACCAGCTCATACAGTTTTCTTTTGTCCACACCCTTTTTGCCATAGTTTTCCATAAATCCTGATAATAACGTCTCATGGCTTCCTCCTTCACTTCCAGAGATTTCCAGTCTTCTGTGAGCATTTTATTCAAGCAGCCAATAATATAATTAACTTGGCACTCTACCATTAAAATAACCGAGCTATGACCCAAACCAGTATTCGGTCCTAAAAGACTAAAAAAGTTAGGGAAATTGGAAACAGAAATACCAAGATACGCTTCTGGTTCGTTGCCCCATATCCCCGCTAGACTCTCTCCGTTGCTACCACGTATATCCATTTTTTTGTAGGACAAAGAGTTAAATCCTGTAGCATAGATAATAGCGTCAACTTTATAGTCTTTTCCTGGTTCGGTTACCAGACTATCAGCCGTTATTTTATCTATCTTATCTGTAATCAATTCTACATTCTTTCGGTTCAGGGTTTGATAAAAATCGTTATTAATTAAAATTCGTTTACAACCTGGTTGATAGCTGGGTATCACCGCATCCCGTACTCGGGAGTCATCAATTTCCTGGTGTATGCGTTTTTCCAATTGTTTTTGTAGGTACTTACTAATAAAACTTCCAGTAGTGAATAGAGGAAAACTGATTAAGTCATTACGTAAGTATAGTAATCCCCGGTGCAGTTGCATCAGAATAGGGAACTTCTTAAAATACCATTGCATCTGGGCTGAATAAGTCCCATCGTCTCGGTTAGTAATCCAGTTCGGAGTTCTTTGAAAAATCAATAGTTGTTTCACTTTTTTGGCAACTTCTGGGATAAATTGAACTGCACTGGCTGCAGTGCCTACAACTGCCACAGTTTTATCAGTTAAATCAAAGCTGTGATTCCATCTAGCTGAGTGAAACGAAACTCCTTTGAAGCTTTCTAAGCTATTCAAATTCGGTAATTTGGGTAAATTTAAACCTCCCCAGGCACTGATCAGTATGTTAGCTGTTATAGTTTTATTATCAGCTGTGTCAACATACCAGAGGCAATTTTTGGCATTGAAATGGGCGCTAATAACCTCTTGATTAAAACGGATATGGGGATAAATATTGTATTTACGTGTGCAGTGTTCTAAGTATTTCAATATCTCTGGCTGAGAGGGATAAACTTGGTTCCAATCATATTTCATCTCAAAAGAGTAACAATATAAATGAGCGGGAATGTCACAGGCACATCCTGGGTAGTTATTATCCCGCCAAGTCCCTCCAATTCGAGAGTATTTTTCTAGAATAATGAAAGGTATTTTGGCTTTTTTAAGTTTAATAGCCATGCAGATACCAGACATGCCGGCACCAATAATAACTACTTGCATTTTTATTATTTTTATGTTATGATTACTGGTGATTATTCGTTTTATTGTTTAGTTGGATAGTTCCCAAAACGCGATAATCGAAGTTTAGATAAAAATCCCAACCAGCAAAGGTCAAAAGTGAGTATTCAGCTATCAGCTATCAGCTATCAGCTATCAGCTATCAGCTATCAGCTATCAGCTAATGCGCTACTTGAGGTGCTTTTGAATAAAACAAGTAAGCATTGGAATAATGCTGAGTAAAGTCACCTCCCAGCGTCGTTCGCACAGCGTGGCCATTCGCGTAGCGTGGCCGAAAGGCCAAGGCCAAAGCCTGTGCCACAAAACTGACGGCTGACGGCTGACGGCTGACGGCTGATGGCTGAATGCTTACGGTCAAAAAAATGCTACCATTAAATAATATAATAAATATCAAAAAAAGCAATTATGGGGAGCCTTGAAGGCAAAGTAACCTTAGTCACGGGTGCCAGCCGTGGTATTGGTAAAGGAATTGCGATTGGCCTTGGAGAGGAAGGTGCTACGGTATATATTACCGGTCGTAGTCTAGACAGTTCCAATGTCACAGAGGGAGTTTCCGGTAGTCTTCGGGAAACCCAATTAGCTGTGCAAGATGCTGGTGGTATTTGTATTCCGGTAATGGTAGATCATAGCGACGACCAACAAGTGCGCTTACTCTTTGAACGGATTCAAGATGAGCAGAAGGGACAACTGGATCTGCTGGTCAATAATGCGTTTTCAGGAGTGCAGGCATTGAAAGAGGGATACGAAAAACCATTTTGGGAATGCGTTGACAATCTTTGGGATGCTGTCAATGATGTCGGTCTCCGCAGCCATTATATTGCCAGTGTTTTTGCAGCTCGACTGATGATTCAGCGTCAGCAGGGGCTGATTTGCACCATCTCATCTTGGGGCGGCATGTCTTACATCTTTGGTAGCGCATACGGGGCAGGTAAAGCAGCTTGTGATCGACTGGCTGCTGATATGGCTGTTGAACTCAAGCAATATAATGTGGCATCCCTTTCGATTTGGCCAGGCATAGTTGGTACCGAGCATATTTCCAGTTTGGCTTTGCAAATGGGAGAAGATAAACCTGGCAATCAGCAAAGCCGACTGATCTCTCAAGGCTATAATTGGGAAACTCCTTTACTCACGGGGCGCGTTATTGCTGCCCTTGCTGCAGACCCAACTGTAATGAGCTTTACAGGCCGCGTTCGAGTTGTCGCAGAACTGGCTGAGCACTATGGTCTCTTCGATAAAGACGGGTTACGTCCGGTATCACTACGCTCTCTGCGTTTTATAGCTCCAATGTTTTGGCCACCATTAATAAAATATGCGTCGCTGATACCTAACATTAATATACCCTGGTTTTTATTACTATGGGGAATACTCCAATCTCCTAAAATTTAACCGATAGCAAAAATTGAGAACAATTAGATGAGCAATCTCCATGGAGCTGTGGTAATAATCACCGGTGCCGCCGGTGGATTCGGTCAGGAATTGACTCGACAATTATTAGAAGCTGGTAGCCGTTTGATCCTCACGGATATTGATAAAACTATTCTTAAAGAGCGTGCCGATGCTATTCAACGGGAGGTTAAAACTGGGGATATACTTGCTCTTTTGGGGATTAATCTTTCTGAACCTGACGGATGCGAAACTCTTTATCAGCAGGTTAAAGACCTGGGAATAGAAATCGATATTTTGATCAATAATGCTGGCATTGGCCTTTTTGGTCGCATGGACGAAGTGCCTGCGGAAAAATGGGAAAGGCTGATGCAGGTAAATCTGCTGGCACCAATGCGATTAAGTTCTCTATTTGCCGCTGATATGATTAGGCGTCGCCAAGGTCACATCGTTAACATTTCCTCTGCTGCTGGCTGGATTGCACCCGCTGGCATGGCTCATTATACTGCTAGTAAATTCGGTTTGCGAGGATTCAGCGAAGGGCTTTTAAATGAAGTTAAAATTTATAACGTCAAGGTTACAGCTGTTTATCCCTTTTACAGCCGTACTCCCATTATCCAGTGCAAACAGTACGGAACCCTTGCTAAAGAAGATCAGGAGTTGCCGGACTTTATAATAACTGATCCAGCTAAGGTCATGAGGCAAACGATTCAAGGAATCATTGATAATAAACCTCATGTTTTTCCTGATCGAATGGCAAAAAGTATCTCAGTTATTAAACGTTTTTTTCCCCAATTATTAAACTGGATTTTTTAAACTGGATTTTTAATGGGTTCAATCGGAAACCAAAAGCCGATTTATAGGATTTATATAGCAAAGGGAACAGCGGATCATCGGAGTAGGGAGTAGGGATAAGCAAGGGTTGGGTTTGGCGAGAAGCCCACACTTACTAGGGTAGGAAGTGTGGGAGCATGGCACTGAGCTTTGATCCGTACGCATCCGGTTTATTGCTGATGGGATGCCAACCACACAGCTACATCGCTGACTGTCTCAAAATCCAACAGCGCCTCGCTCAACTCCTCCAATTGAACAACAGAAAGCTTTTTAATCCCCTGTTGTAGCTGGTCGTCAAGACTCCCAAACCGACGGGTCAGTTGACGTATAATGATTGAGTACCCTTCCTCTTGCCTTCCTTCACGTTTTCCTTCGAGTTTTCCTTCACGTTTTCCTTCACGTTTTCCTTCGAGTAAACCCAGTTGATGTCCTTTTTGAATTATCTTCTGATAAATTACAGACTCTTGCATCACTTCCTCCGGAAATAATTCTCCTATCAAGCGTTGGTCGAACCGCAAACCTGCTAGTAACTGGGTACAAGCGCTGATGTTAGCAAAAGCTAGTGGTTCTTCAATCCTATCCACTGCTGCTGCCACTTGCTCTAATAATCGTTTAGGGACTTGCATGTAAAAAAAATACCAATTAAAGTAGGGTGGGCAAAGTTATCTTATCTATAAGACTCATTTGAACCAAAATGTTTTTGCCCACCCTACAAGCTAAAATCTGGTATTTTATTTTTTGGCTACTCCCTTAGGAGATTCACGCTTATGCCAGAGTGGCAAAGGGCAATAAGGCGGGATTGGCCAAAAATAGCTCAGGGTCTTGCTCCCACATCCTGATTACTCGATAGCCATGGCTGGTTTTACCCTCCAGCAACTGGTTAGTATATGCTTTGTTTGAGGTGGTGAACTTGAGAAATATCACTACCTGCTCAATCGGACAGTTATACTTTTCTTTCAGTCTGACCCAATACTTGAGCATTCTCAATGGTAGGGATGGCTTGGAAGCTGGCAGGGTTTGAAATTCCCATTGCAGGATTTGATTAGCGGTTTGTAGCAGCGTCAAGGAATCGGCGTGAATCGGTTCAGTATTTAACTCAGTTTTCAACACCGATATTTCAGTAACTTCCATACCATGAAGCCACCTGACCAAATCAGCTGGATAGTTTTCGGCGAGATATTTACATATATTATCGTAAGCCAAGGTAGTTATCTTAGGTTAACAGTACCTGGCCGATTTTACCGGATTTGGTCAAAAAAAGCGTACCCATCCATCGTGATTATGCTTTTGGCTTCCCCCTGTGATCAAAATCTGCTCCACTCACCAATTCCCTTGTTCCCAATCACCAACACTATCGACGGCGCTGTTGCAATTTGCGATAAACATCCCGTACATCAACCTGATGGTAAGCCATAGCAACTAGGCTGTGGTAGAGCAAGTCCGCTACTTCAGATGCGATCGCATCCGGGTCATCATCCTTACAAGCCATTACCACTTCTGCAGCTTCTTCCCCAATTTTTTTAAGAATCTTATTATCCCCACCCTTAAACAACTTACAGGTATAAGACCCTTCTACTGGATGGTCACGGCGATCGCAAATTATCTCAAACAACTGAGACAAGGTATCTGCTGGAGGGGCTACTTTCTTACTCTCCACTTGATGGAAACAGCTACGCTCACCGAGATGGCAGGCAATATCACCAATTTGTTCCGCCGTCACGAGTAAAGCATCACTGTCACAATCGTAGCGGATGGATTTTATCCTTTGTAAATGCCCAGATGTAGCACCCTTGTGCCACAATTCCTGACGAGAGCGACTCCAAAACCAGGTTTCTCCTGTATCGAGGGTTTTTTGCAATGACTCCCGATTCATCCAAGCCATCATTAATACCGTACCATCAAGGTAATCTTGGACAATGGCTGGCACTAGTCCTTGATCGTTGTAGCGAACTTGGTCAACTGGGATAGCTTGGCTAATGGAAGTCGGTTCAGATGCTGACATAGTTTTAGGCAACGGATGGAAACACCCAGCGGGTCAAACAGCTTTAATGAGATACACCCTACAAGATACCACCCCTGATATCCAATTGATCAGTAAATATTGATCATTGACACTCCCCGCGCCTTTAGGCGCGGGGATTCTTCGCTCACAGACTCGACTTGCTGAACCTGGCCGGAACCAAGAACAGTAGCGGTCAAATCTCCCGAAGCGTTCGGATCGATGATCCAGGTTCCGGTGTGCCCCACCGTACCCAAGGCTCTTTTTAAAATGTTGATAGCGGCGTTGTGATCTCTATCTAGTTCGCATCCACATTCGCAGATATGAGTCCTAGTGGATAGTGACTTCTTCACGAGTTCACCGCATTTGGAGCAGTTCTGGCTTGTATAGGCAGGATTAACTGCAACAGTGACTCTGCCAAACTTTTTGCCAAAGTGCTCCAACCATTTTCTAAATTGATACCAACCAGCATCATTAATAGACTTAGCTAAACAATGGTTTTTGACCAGATTCTTTACTCTCAAATCTTCATAGGCGACCAGGTCGTTAGACCGGATTACGCAACGTGCCAGTCTCTTGGCATGTTCTTTACGTTGCCTACTTATTTTGAGGTGCTGTCTGCCTAATCTATTAACGGCTTTCTTACGGTTAGATGAGCCTTTCTTTCTCCGAGATACTCGGCGTTGATAAAATTTTAGACGCTTCTCCCCTACCCTATAAAAGCGAGGTGATGGTTCAGTGTTTCCCCTAGAATCGGTATAGAACTCTTTTAGTCCTACATCCAATCCTACAGTGGCATCAGCCGGGTCTAATTGTTCTTTTACATCTATGGAAATACAGAACTGAACGTAATAACCATCAGCTCTTTTAACTATACGAACCCGTTTGATTTGCTTTTTGTCAAAACGCCACAAGTCCCATGTCCCCTTAAGCTTCAGCTTTCCTATTCCCTTTTTGTCACTGAAGATAATCGACTTCTTGTCAGGGGACAGTTTCCATCCTGACTGCTTGTATTCGACTGATCTACAGTGTTTCTGGAAGCGGGGAAAGCCTTTCTTTCCTGGTACCTTCTTCTTACAGTTTTCAAAGAAACGACAAATCGATGACCATGCTCTTTCAGCCGCAGCTTGTCGAGCTGTTGAGTTTAATTCATTGGCAAACGGAAACTCTTTAGCCAGTACTTTACTGTACTTGCTAAGGTCATATTTACCCGTTCCTTTATTGTCCATCCATAGGCGAATGCAACTGTTGCGAATAAATTTAACTGTCCGAATAGCTTCATCTATAGCTAAATATTGATGGCTTTTGCCGTAGGCTTTCATCTCAACAATAATCATTGACCTTGACCTTGACCTTGACCTTGACCTTGACCTTGACCTTCGGTCACGCTACGGGAACGGTCACGCTACGGGAACGAATTTCGACCTCACTCGCTCTATTCTTACGCTAACAGGTTGGGCGTAATCTGTCAAGTACAGATAAAATAAAAGTGACACGGCGACTAAACTCGCTAGTCACTTTCATCCCCGATCTAAAGATGCGGGGCTGAAAGTGTTCAGATTTCTAGTAAATCTGCATTCTTTCTTTACAAATTCAAAACGGATCAGTCTCCATAGGATAATAATCTCTTGTCCAGTATTGCCCCTAAGCCGAAGTTCCCTGAAGTGCGACCCAAGGGCGATTTACTCGCCCATTGGAAAGCGCACTTTGGCCGAAGTTACCTATTGCCCTGTTTAAGGGGGGTAATGGGGTGATCGCCTTTTCCCTTATTTTCAACTAACTCGTACACTATTAATATTAGGAGACTATTTTGGTTAGCACTACCTCGTTTAAAACCACTAAATCACAAGAAATTTTCAGCGCCGCCCAGGAGCTAATGCCAGGAGGGGTCAGCTCCCCAGTCAGAGCCTTTAAATCAGTAGGCGGAGAACCGATTGTATTTGACCAAGTTAAAGGAGCATACATCTGGGATGTAGATGGCAACCAGTACATTGACTATGTAGGTACCTGGGGACCAGCCATTTGCGGTCATGCTCATCCGGAAGTTATTGGGGCATTGCACCAGGCTCTAGATAAGGGTACCAGTTTTGGAGCTCCCTCGGCCCTAGAAAACGTGCTAGCACAAATGGTGATTGACGCTGTTCCTAGTATTGAAATGGTGCGGTTTGTTAATTCTGGGACCGAAGCCTGTATGGCCGTGCTGCGCCTGATGCGTGCCTTCACAGGACGGGACAAAATTATCAAATTTTCTGGCTGCTACCATGGTCACGCCGATATGCTGCTGGTACAAGCTGGTTCTGGAGTGGCTACTCTAGGTTTACCCGATTCCCCTGGTGTTCCTAAGTCTGCCACTGCTAATACCTTAACTGCTACCTATAATGACCTGGACGAAGTTAAAGCTTTATTTGAGCAATATCCCAATGAGATTGCTGGGGTCATCCTAGAACCTGTGGTGGGGAATTCTGGTTTCATCACTCCTGTACCTGGTTTTCTTGAAGGCTTGCGGGAAGTGACTCAAAACCATGGCGCTCTACTGGTGTTTGATGAAGTGATGACTGGCTTCCGGATTGCCTACGGTGGTGCTCAGGAGAAATTTGGCATCACTCCTGACTTGACTACCCTAGGTAAAATTATCGGTGGTGGTTTGCCCGTGGGAGCCTATGGCGGACGAAAGGATATCATGTCCATGGTGGCACCAGCTGGGCCAATGTATCAAGCCGGAACCCTGTCTGGGAATCCTTTAGCCATGACAGCAGGCATTAAAACCCTGGAGTTACTGAAAAAACCGGGTACCTATGAACAGCTAGAGACTATTACTAAAAAGCTCTCCGAGGGATTGCTGCAAATTGCTAAAGATAGCGGTCATGCAACTACTGGTGGGTACATCAGCGCTATGTTTGGCATGTTCTTTACTGGTGTTCCTGTTCACAATTTCGATGATGCCAAAACCTCTGATTTATCCAAATTCACTCCTTTCCATCGTGGCATGTTAGAGCGTGGGATCTACCTAGCCCCCTCACAATTTGAAGCAGGATTTACTTCCCTAGCTCACACCGAGGAGGATATTGACCGCACATTAGCAGCAGCTAAGGAAGTCATTTCTGGTATCAAGCCATAGTAGTCTAGAGTGTAAGCATTTAGCTATCAGCTATCAGTTATCAGCTATCAGTTATCAGCTATCAGCTATCAGCTATCAGCTATCAGCTATCAGCTATCAGCTATCAGCTATCAGCTATCAGCATTCAGCTATCAGCTATCAGCTATCAGCTATCAGCTATCAGCTATCAGCTATCAGCTTATGGGTCCCAGCGTCGAAGCCTGTGCCACGCTACTTGATTTGCTTTTGAATAAAATAAGCTGAAGGCTGACGACTGACGGCTGACGACTGACGGCTGACGGCTGACGGCTGACGGCTGACGGCTGACGGCTGATAGCTGATAACTTACTTATCGATAGTTAGTAAATTGCAAAGCAATCGGCAAATCTTCTTGCTTCAACCGCTGGATGATATTTTGTAAGTCATCCTTAGATTTGCTAGTTACTCTAACTGAATCACCTTGAATCGAGGCTTGTACTTTTTTAAATTCATCTCGAATCAATTTGGTGATTTTTTTACTATATTCTTGGCTGATGCCTTTTTTTAGCGTGATTTCTTGGCGAACACGATTACCACTAGCTGATTCTATTTTACCATAGTCGAAGATTTTTTGCGAAAGTTCCCGTTTCGCAGCTTTGGTACGAAGAACAGTATGCACAGCATCTAGGGTAAATTCACTATCAGTATTGATGGTGATAGATTCTTCTCCTAATTCGACAGTGGTTTTAGTATCTTTGAGGTCGTAACGACTTTTGATTTCACGAATAGTTTGATCCACAGCATTGACCAACTCTTGTCGATCAAAATCACTAACAATATCAAAAGAATAAGTACTAGCCATAATTAATAACGGTCAGCGGTAGGCCGTGAGCAATGGTGGCTCACTACGTGACATACTCCCGACGCTGACAAGCACGGTACAGCGCGGGCTTCTTACCAACACCATCCAACGATTCGGTTACTCGGTAAGCTTTATTAACGACACGGGATGCCCCTCCGCGCCGGAACAATACAACTCGTTCTATTTTTAGCTAGTAGGTGGCGGTTAGCTCTTAATTTGTTTTCCCTACTGTCCCTAGTATATCCCATTGGCAAGCTACGTTCCGACCCTTGCCCCGCGCTTTCCATACGACACTTACCCAATGAAGGTAAAGTGCGGGGCTTCTCGCGGTTTAGCTAACAGCTTAAAACCAAAATGGGAATTTGTTGCACCCTATACAAAATTTTTAAACCTATTGATATCAAGCCCGGTAGCATCAGTATTGGATAAGCCCATAGTCTTGGGGAGGTGGCTCAACCTGGTGGCTCTCAAGACAAATGACCAATAACTAAAACTATCAAGGCCCGAAGCAAGTGGACTTGATCTCGTCTAGCCACTGACGCTGCTTAGACTCAGAACAAACAGAGTACCACTGGAAAGAGAGCCGATGGCAAACATAAGCGATCGCCCCAAGGGAATATCGAGAATGTAAAACACCGAGTAGAAGACTCGGGCAATTACAAATGCGATCGCACAGCCGATGGCGAGGGTTGAATTCTGACCCGTAACATAGGCCATCAAAGCGGCTGCGCTAAATATAATAAAGGTTTGAACGCACCCCAGCTAAATTAAAAATTCTAGCTGGGGATTCTTATGCTAGGTTGGACTCAGATAGCTTCCATAAACTACTGAGCGTCACTGGCGTTCTCAGCGTGTGGGAGGAACTTCTGCCTTCCCAGACCCTAGTCAACTTGGCGTTAGTGAGCACGGCATACCAATATCTAGCGCCGATGTTGTAAGACGCAGATAAGTCGGCGTTGTAGCACTTGCCGTTCTTGAATCTGGCGAGGGAATACTTTTTTTTGCTACGGGAAATTAAGCCAGACCCATCAAAGCCATAAGCACTGGTGTATTTAGCGTTAACCTTGACGACAAACCCCCCTAACTCGCTAAATTTCTCGATAGCAAGTTCCACAATCCGGTCTTTACACCATTGGTGGAATCGTTGCTTTTGGACAGAGCCGTGCTTACCCGCTTTTGCCTTCCAGTTTGACAAGTCCTCAAACACAATCACCCTCACTTGATGAGCCATGGCAAAGTCTATGACAGCTTTGGATACGAATTGAGCAATGTGTTCGTTGATATGTTTGGACTTGCGATACAATCCCTTGCAGAACCCTTGAGGCAAATTCCTTTTGGTGATCTTACGGGTTTGCTTGGACTTAGTGGCAATACGCTGCTTGCGTTGGTCACGGCGGTCTATGTCTCTGGCAGGGGAAATAAATTTCCTCGCTTTTACAGTACCGTCCCGACTAACGATAGAGCAGGTCGCTGTGGTGTTAATTCCTAGGTCTACAGCACTTACCCAATCGGATTCCGGCAGTTCCTTAATTGCGATCTCGACAGGCATCGACAGATGAACCCTGCGGTCGTTAGCAATTAAGGAAGGGGACATCAGTTTGTTGTCAAGACCGAGATGGCGGCTTTTTCCAGACGTTGGAACTCGAATAGCCAATAGCCATACCCAATCCGTACCATTCCAAACCTTGAGGTCTACAGCGTTAAAATTAGCGTTATAGCGAATTTGTTGACCTTTGTACAAAGCTGGGTAGCTGTTACCGATGGCAGTAAGCTTAGGGGATTTGTCGTGTCGGTGCTTTCTATTGCCTCGTTTCCAATCCTGCCAGCGAGTCACAAAGCTGCTAACAATCCCTAATGCGTCTTGGATGGCAGCGCGTCTTAGGTAGCTGGGAAACTTGCGAAACGATGGATGGTTATTGATGGCTTTTTTGAAGTACCAACCATATTTAGGATTGGGATTATTTGCGGTCTGGTGAACCAACTTCTCCAGCGCGTTCACCCGTTCTTTGGCAGTTAACCCCAACAGGGCAGACCAATTCCCATAGGCGATTAGTACCAAAGGTTTTAGGAAATGGCGGTACTCTTCCACTGTCAGAATAGCTAAATTGCGCTGGTGGCGAGTCAAAGACAGCGACCAGACATCAGTTCTGATACTGGACGCTGTCTTTGACTTTTTGCGCTTAGTTCGCTTTTTAGCTTGCTTCTGGCCCATGGCAAAATACTTAACCAATACCATATGTATTTTAACCTGCTAAGATTTAGTTGTCAATTTAGTTGCCGAGCCCGCTCTAGGGATTTCAGGAGACTCAAGACTCGCTCCAACTCAGCATTTCGGTTGATCTATCACTTGGTACTAGTGACTAAGTTCAGAAACAATTCCCTAACAGGGGAGATGCTTGAACGCTTGGAAGACATTTTGAGGGTATCCCATGCAAAATGGGATTGTGAACTGATTGAATTTGGGGGGGAGAGTAATCACGTCCACGTTTTGTTTGAAGCTATCCCCAGTATTGACTTGGTCATTGCTAGTAAATAACCTCAAAACTGTTTCCTCTCGACTAATGCGCAAAGAGTATGCAGCCCATCTCAAACGTTTTTACTGGTCAGAAAAACCGATGTTCTGGGGTGGCAGCTATGCTTTGATTTCAGTAGGAACCCAAGCTCCATTAGAAAAGCTGATTGCATATGTCCAGAATCAGGAAAAGCCAGAATAAGGATGCTGCGCAAAGTTTATTGGTTTCGCTAACCCCACCGCGCATCAAAGATTCTAGGTGGGGACTGCGCTCAACATTTTGTTCAAAGGAGTTCTGATGTGCCCAAGTCGCTCGTTGGGCATAGGGCGGTAGCTGATCAAACATGGCGCGAGGAGCACTTTGGTCATAGCCTAGTTTGAAACGGCTGTAGCCAACTACCAGAAATGGTAGATAGATTAAAACCGTTGCCCCCACAATACAGTAAAGTAAAATTCCCGAACCGGATAGATGCATAGTCTAGCTCACACTAATCAAAATTAATCACAATTAATCACAACTAATCAAAATAGAACAGAGTAACAACCTTGTTTTGCTGTTCCGCCTCCTTACAGGTGTTGAGGAGGGTACGGCTATCATGGAATGCGAAACAAATTAACTGCTGACACCTCGCAACAATTTCGGCATTACACAAGGCACTAGCTTCAGCGAGAGACAAGGTATCATTTTGGGGGTTTTCCACCAAATGCATTACCTTCTCCAAGTATTTTCGGGATTCCAGTGGCTGTCGCTGAAGACTTTGGGGCAAAATTACCGTTAGCAAGGAGGGATCGGCTCGCATAGCACCTCGAATGGCAGCTAAGTTGGTTCCAGTGGCACCAGAGGTAATCAGACGATTACCCGCTTGCACTAAGGCATAGCTCATCATCTCAATTAGATTCTGATGGGTGATAGGAACGTGACGTGACCCCAACAAGGCAATTCGCTTAGAACCAGTTTGCTGTATGGCTGCGAGTTCCTTGGCTAATGTATCGATACTGGCGGTTTCTATTGGTTGACTCAAAGATAAAGATGTTGGTAAAGGCTGAACGACCAGGACATTTTAGCAGAACTCATCCCTCATGTCCTCCTTCAAAAGAATTTGAAGGAAAGGCAATAGGCAATAGGCATGCTAGCAATAGGCAATAGGCAATTTCCCTCAAACGTTCCTGAGAATTGCTATATTCTAAATATGTGCTATCATAATGAATGGTTTGGACGCATAGCTCAGTTGGTTAGAGCACCACGTTGACATCGTGGGGGTCACTGGTTCGAGTCCAGTTGTGTCCATATTTATTTCACTATCCACAGGTAAGCATATGCGCTACGCGCAGGCTACGCCAACAGCTATCAGCCTATGCGCTACGGGAACAGCCATTGGCCTATGGCCACGCTACCGGAACAGCTTTTGAATAAAATAAGCTGACGGCTGACCGCTGACGGCTAACCGCTGACCGCTGACTGCTGACTGCTGACTGCTGACTGCTGACTGCTTATCCCCACACTTCCCACACTCCTTACTCTACCGATGCTCCCAGGCTCGCATTTTACCGGGATTCATCAATCCATAGGGATCAACTATTTCCTTAAACCGCAACTGTTCCATATCAACGGTTTTCATACCCCCATCTTCCAAGATGTAGGTGTGGGGATTAGCAATCAATGCGCCATAGTCTTCGTGATAGCGAATAATTTCATTTAAACGGTCTTCAGAACTATACCGAACGATTTGTAGTCCCACTGGTATCAGTTTTCCTGCCACTCGCATAAATTCTAAATGCATGATCACTTCATCCCCAAAGTGGTGATACAGATGCTCCACCTGTTCCAGATTCACAAATGAGGTTTGTAAATAGGTGAGGTTGGGATCAACACTACGGGCGTGTAAGGTGGTATGATTCCAGGTGAACTCTGCTAGGCTGACTCCCTTACTAGCTTCATGGGCACTCTTCTGGTAAGTGACCTCTCCACCATACTCCCGAACTAAATCCTGGAATGGCTCTAGGGAAGATTCCGCTATCATCAGCAAGGCACAGTGCTTAGCTTCAGGAAGGTAGTTGCTGACAGCGGCAAAGTAGGATGGAATTGGCCAAGCGTGAATGCTAATCAGTTTTTTAATCAAGCCATCGGCATCACCTAAAGCTTGACCAAATCTCGCAGCAGTCATAAAGTCATCAAAGACTACAATGACTTCAGCCCAAGGATAGACTGGTCCTAGGGGTATTTCTAATTCAGTGATAATGCCGTTAGTTCCATAGGCGTGATTCACCTTCTGCACCTGATCGGACCGTAATTCGATTACACGGGGCTGGTCTTCGAGGGTGACGACTTGGACAGCATGAAGATTTCCGCGATCGCGTAATACTCCATAAGTAATGGAACCAATGCCGCCACTGCCGCCACCAATAAACCCACCAATAGTAGCAGTGCGATAGGTAGAGGGAGCCATGCGCAATTCCCAGCCAATTTTATGAGCTTCTTTGTCAAAGGCGGCTAGCTTTACCCCAGGCTGAACAGAGGCTAAACCCGGTTTTATCCAGTTAATCTGATTCAGGCGAGTAGTATCGAGAATCAGACCACCGTTGAGGGGGATACACTGACCATAATTACCAGTGCCTGAGCCTCTTACGGTTAGGGGAGCTTTGTACTTAACGCAAACCCTAGCTATTTCCAGGACTTCCGCCACCGTAGTGGGACGAACTACGATATTCCCTCGTTTATCTTTAAGCTGGGATTCCAGTACCGGACTGAAGTGGTAGTAGTCTAGGGATAATTTAGCAACTTGGGTCGGGTCATTAATAATTTCTATTCCGGTAAGTTCCGAGGCTAGGGAATTCCAGTCAATAGCTTGGGGGGTTGTCATCAGAGGTGTGGGGAGTGGGGGGAGGTGTGGGAAGATTTTTGTTAAGGTTAATTATCTTGACATCATATCAGAGCAAGTTGCTTGATATTGAGAAATTATTTAGTATAATTCGCATAAAAGTGCCACCAATTACAGATATATATAGTAATCAACTGTCAAGTCACCGGTGTGTCTATGAGTAATTACTCTACTATTTCTGTATTATGTCTCAAGCTAGCTAGTGCTACTTTACTGTGCCTGCTCTCACCGAGCCTAGCCCCAGAAAATCTGGGAGTTGCTCCAGCAGTAGCACAAACCACTCCAGACCAAGCTGGGGAGTTTGTGGAGCAATTTCATACCCTGAGTCGAGAAGAGGGTTATCAATATCAGGTTAGTGCAGTCCTGATATTGAAGGGAATACTGTATACTGCTCAAGGGGAATTGGATAAAGCGCTAGAAACCCTGAAGCTTGGGTTAGCCATTTCTAAACCAACTCGGAGTCGGAGATTAGAACAGAATATCCAGTTTGAGACTGGAAGGATTGACAACAAAAAAGGAGAGTATCTCCAAGCCCTAGAGGTTTACCAGCAATCCCTAGCAATTTGCAGAGAATTGGGGAAACGTAAGCTGGAAGGAATTGCGCTGAATACTATTGGCTTGGTTTACGATAAACAGAAAAACTATGACCAAGCCATTGATTATTATCAGCAAGCTTTAGCTATTCACCGGGAAGTTAAGAATCATGCTGGGGAAAGCACCACCCTTGTTAATCTTGGTCAGGTTTATGAAAAACAGGGAAAGTCTCAGGAATCGAGAGACTATTATCAACAAGCTTTAGCTATTTCCCAAGCCATTGAAAATCTGACTGTAAAAGGTCTAAATTTTATGGAAATTGGGGTAGATTATTTTAAACTTGGCAAGGCTGACCAAGCTATAGACTACTACCAACAAGCCTTAGATATTTTTCGAGAACTTAAAAATTACCCTCATCAAGTCAATATCCTGAGAGTGCTTGGAGTAGCTCAAATTAGACAATGCAACTATGACCAAGCCCTGGAGTATTATCAGCAACTCCTAGCCATTGCCCGACCAATCAAAGACTACTCTCAAGAAACAATCGCGCTCAATTTTATTGGGCAAATTTACAACAACCAAGGAAAGTATGACCAAGCTCTAGATTCCTACCAGCAAGCCTTGACCATTACTAAAAAAAATGATGACCATCTAACTAGTGCAACCCTCCTCAATAATCTTGGGGGAGTTTACAACAATTGGAAAAAGTACAACCAAGCTTTAGATTACTACCAGCAAGCCTTAACCATTAGCAAAAGGTTAAACGACTCGATCACAATTGCGACTACACTCAACAACATTGGCTCGATATATCAGAAGCAACGGAAGTATCCCCAAGCTCTAGACTATTATCAGCAAGCTTTAGGGATTAACCAAGAGTTGGGGGATCTTGGTCGTGTACGTGTTGCTACTAACCTCAATAATATTGCCTCAGTGTACCAGAATCAGGGTGAGTATGACCGAGCCTTAGACTACTACGAGCAAGCTTTAGCGATTGCTGAAGACCTAGGCGATCGCTCAGGGTAAAGTACTACCGTCAATAATATTGGGTAAATCATTACGTCTAGTGGTGCGTTACGGGGCGGACTATCCCAACCCTGGCTACGAAGCGAACAATAAGGGCAAGTCCGCCCCTAACTCACCCTACGCACTAACCTTGGCCTATTGGCCACGCGATCGCGTTCAACCTTGGCCTATTGGCCACGCGATCGCGTTCAACTTTCAACCTGCTAACCTTCAACCTACTCCCTACTCCCTCACCCAATTTAAAACTTCCCCACTGCATAAAACTGCCACGACCTAAGGATATATAGTAAGAAACTACCAAGTGGCTGATTTGTCGATGGGTATTTACTCTACTATTCCTGTATTCTGTCTCAAGCTAGCTAGTGCTACCTTACTGTGCCTGCTCTCACCGATCTTAGCTCCAGAAAATCTGGGAGTTGCTCCAGCAGTGGCACAAACCACTCCAGACCAAGCCACTCAAGCGGAGCAATTATTCGATCGGGCAAGGTCAGAGTTTGTTAAAGGTCAGTTGCCTCAAGCAAAGGATAGTTATCAACAAGTGTTGAAGATTTATCGGGAATTGGGAAACTCTACAGGTGTTGCTCAAGCTCTTAATGGCCTTGGACAGGTTTACAATCTATTATCTCAAGAAACCAAAGCTCTGGAAGTATTGCAAGAAGCTCTGAAAATCCGTCAAGGTAATGGGGAGCGAAAGGAAGAAGGGGAAACCTTGACCCATATCGGAACAGTTTATTCAAGTCAGGAAGACTATCCTAAAGCTCTGGAGTTGTTGGAAAAAGCTCTAACCATTAACAAAGAGGTAGGTAATCAGCTTGGGATTGGTTATGCTCTGGTTAATCTTGGCTCAGTTTACTCCTCCCAAGGAGAGTATGACAAAGCCTTTGATAGGTTAGAGCAAGGTTTGAGTATTATCAAAGAAGTAGCTAAGACTGGGAAAAGCTTACGCATTCTAGCAGGCTACTATCAAGCCTACGCTCTGAATTGGATCGGCTCAGCTTATATCTGGTCAGGGAAATTAAACCAAGCTGGGGAGTTTCTGGAGCAAGCTCATGCCCTGAGTCGAGAAGAGGGTTATCAATTAAGGGAAGGTGTAGCCCTGACCTTGAAGGGAATATTGTATAACAATCAAGGAGAATTGGATAAAGGGCTGGAAACCCTGGAGTTGGCAAATGCCATTACTAAACCCACTGGTTTTCGGGGATTAGAACAGAATATTCTATTTTGGATTGGAGGGATTTACAACCAGAAAGGGGAGTATGTCAAAGCTATAGACTATTACCAGCAATCCCTAGCAATTCGGAAAGAATTGGGTAAGCGTAAGCTGGAAGGAATTGCCCTCAATACTATTGGCCTGGTTTACCATCAACAGAAACAATATGACCAAGCCCTCAACTATTATCAGCAAGCCTTAGCTATTCACCGGGAAGTTAAGAATCAGGCTGATGAAAGCACCACCCTTGGTAATATTGCTTACCTTTACCGCCAGCAAGAACAGTATGACCAAGCCCTCAACTATTATCAGAAAGTTTTAGCTATTCACCGCGAATTGGGTAAGCGTAAGCTGGAAGGGATTGCGCTCAATACTATTGGCGTGGTTTACTATAACCAGAAACAGTATGACCAAGCCCTCAACTATTATCAGCAAGCCTTAGCTATTCACCGGGAAGTTAAGAATCAAGTAGCAGAAAGCACTACCCTTGGTAATCTTGCCGAACTTTACCGGAACCAAGAACAGTATGACCAAGCCATTGACTATTATCAGCAAGCGTTAGCTATTCACCGGGAAGTTAAGAATCAGGCTGATGAAAGCACTACCCTTGGTAATATTGCTACACTTTACCAAAAGCAAGAACAGTATGACCAAGCCCTCAACTATTATCAGAAAGTTTTAGCTATTCACCGGGAAGTCAAGAATCAAGTTCAGGAATGGAGTACCCTTGCTAAGATTGGACAGGTTTACTACCAACAGGGAAACTATCAGCAAACCATAAACTATTATCAACAAGCCTTAGCCATTTCCAAAAAAATTGACAATCTCACAGGAGAAGGTGCAAATCTTTGGGGGATTGGGCAAGCTTATTATGACTTGGGCAACCATGACCAAGCCATAGACTATTACCAACAAGCCTTAGAAATTTACCGCAAACTTAATAATACCTCGATTGAAGCATCTATCCTGGGAGGGCTTGGACTAGCTCAAATCAGCCAAGGCAAATATGACCAAGCCCTGAAGTCTTATCAGCAACTCCTTGCCATTGCCCGAGAAACCAAAGAGCCTTCTCAAGAAATAATCGCTCTCAATTTTATTGGGCAAGTTTACGAATCTCAGGGAAAGTATGACCAAGCCCTAGATTACTACCAGCAAGCCTTGACCATTGCCAAAGAAATTAATGACCAGAAAACTACTGTAGACCTCCTCAATAATATTGGGGTAGTTTACAGCAATTGGGGAAAGTACAACCAAGCCCTAGATTACTACCAGCAAACCTTAACTATTAGCAAAAGTTTAAACGATTCTATCAAAATTGCGACTATACTCAACAACATTGGCTGGATATATGACGGATACGGGAAGTATAGTCAAGCTCTAGACTATTATCAGCAAGCTTTAGCCATTAACCAAGAGTTGGGCGATCTCCGTCGTGATAATGTTGCTACTAATTTCACTAATATTGGGCATGTTTACCATAGTCAGGGTGAGTATGACCGAGCCAATGAATACTTCCAGCAAGCTTTAGCTATTTCTAAAGACATAGGTTATCGCTCCCAGGAAGCCAATATCCTTAATAATATTGGATCAGTTTACGATAGTCAGGGTGAGTATGACCGAGCCAATGAATACTTCCAGCAATCTCTAGCTATTTCTCAAGAAATTGGGGATCGCTCAGGGGAAAGTACTACTCTCAATAATATTGGGTTCATTGACTATGCTCGGGGTGAGTATGCTCAAGCATTAGAATACTTCCACCAAGCTTTAGTGATTCAACAAGACCTAGGGAAGCGTTTCGAGGAAGCTACTACCCTCGGCAACATCGGAACAGTTTACATTAGCTGGGGAGACTATGCCAAAGCCTTAAACTATCATCAGCAATCTCTAAAAATTAAGCAAGACATTGGTGACAAGAGGGGAGTTGGTGCCAATCTCAACAATATCGGAAGAATTTATACTGACCAAGGGGAGTATGAGCGAGGGTTAAAATACTTACAGCAAGCTCTAGCTATTCAACAAGAGATAGGCGATCGCCCCACAGAAGCTGCTAACCTGAGGAACATCGGAACAGTTTACAGTCACTGGGGAAAGTATCCCAAAGCCCTAGAATATCAGCAAAAAGCCCTAGCCATTCGTCAAGAGATTGGTGACCAGGCCGGTATTGGCACCACCTATAACTCTATAGGGGCAAATTATCTGGATTTGGGAGATTATTCCCAAGCCTTGGACTACTTCAACCAAGCTCAGGCCATTTTTACCAAAATTGGGGCTAAGGAAGGGATTGCAGAAACCCTGACTAACATCGGAACAGTTTACCAAAAGCAGGAAAACTATCCAAAGTCTCTAGAAAACTATCAGCAATCCTTAGCTATTTCTCAACAGATTGGTAATCGCCTAGATCAAGGTCACACCCTGACTACTATCGGAATAGTTTATGAAAAACTGGGAGAGTATACTAAAGCCAATGACTATCATCAAAAAGCCTTAGAGATTAATCAAAAAATTGGCGTAAAAGCCGGGATTAGCTTTACCTTATACAAGATCGGAATAGTTTACACTAGTCTAGGAAACTATCCCCAGGCTTTAGCAGCTTATCAACAAGCCTTAGCCCTTTCCCGAACCCTTGGCACTCGCTTAAGGGAAGGGCAAATTCTGGCTGGTATCGGTAGCTTGTATGATACCCAAAACCAATCGGAATTAGCGATTACCTTCTTTAAACAATCCGTTAATGTCCGAGAAGGGATCCGCAAAGACTTAAAAGTTCTGCCCATTGAACAACAACAATCCTTTACCAACACTGTTGCCCAAGACTATCGCCGCTTGGCTGATTTACTGCTGCAAAAAGATCGAGTGTTAGAAGCCCTACGGGTGCTCGATTTACTGAAAGTCCAGGAGTTGGAGGATTACCTCAGTAATCTGCTAGGGAATTATAACACCGTTGATGGCATTACAGAACTGACTGAAGAACAGGAAATCCTCAAGGGTATCCAACCAATTATCGACCAAGCTATTGCCCTGGATCAAGAACTCAGTGAACTGGAAACTATTGTTACGGATAAGCGCACCCAAACCCAGCAACAGCGAATCATTCAACTTAGGAAAAATCAAGCCCAGGTCAGGAAAGACTTTCAAGATTCCCTGAAGAGTCCAGAGGTAAAAGCTTCCTTGGCACAATTGAGGGAAACCACAGAAGCAGAAAACTTAGACCTAAAGAATTACGATCGACGATTACGAGAGCAACTCCAGCAATTGGAACAGGATGCGGTTATGTTCTATCCCCTAGTATTAGATGACCGTTTGGAATTAGTCCTAGTCACCCCTGATGCTCCCCCAATTCACCGCACGGTTAAGGCAAACCGAAAAAACGTGGAAAGAGCGATTGACAACTTCCGCCAAACCGTTGGCAATGGGAGCAATAATTACAAAATTTACGTCGAGCAACTGTACGAGTGGCTAATTAAACCGATTGAAGCTGACTTAGCCAAAGCTAATGCCAAAACTATTATTTATGCTCCTGATGGCAAATTGCGCTATATTCCCCTGGGGGCTTTGTATGATGGCGAGCAATGGTTAATTGAGCGGTTGAGAGTTAATCAGATTACTGCTCTGAGCCTAACATCCCTAGATAATAAACCCACACCACAGTTAGACGTGTTTGCGGCAGCGGTCACCAAAGAGCATAGGATTGAGATCGGGGATAAACAGCATGAATTTCCAGCCTTAGCGTTTACCAAACCAGAAGTTGAGGGTCTGGCAGAAACCTTTCCCAACACTAAGCTATTCATCGATAAACAGTTTCATGAGGATACCATTTATCAGATGAATGACTATTCCATTGTGCATCTAGCCACCCACGCTGTGTTCGAGAAAACTAAACAAGATTCATTTATTCTGTTTGGTGATGGCAGTCATGTTACCGTTGACGAGGTGGAACAATGGAATTTCCCCAATGTAGATTTAGTAGTGCTCAGTGCCTGTCAGACCGGCTTAGGGGGAGAATTGGGGGATGGCAAAGAAATCCTGGGTTTTGGTTATCTGATGCAAAATGCTGGTGCCGATGCTGCGATCGCATCCCTGTGGAGCGTGGATGACAAAGGTACCCAAGTCTTGATGAATAAATTTTATGAGGTCTTAAAACAGGGGAACGTTACTAAAGCCGAAGCCCTCCGACAAGCTCAAATTGCTTTAATTACCAAAGTAGAGTATGGTTTGGAGCATCCTTATTTTTGGGCACCGTTTATTTTAATTGGGAATGGATTAT
>NZ_JAAHHC010000043.1:0-49483 GCF_010672265.1 Moorena sp. SIO3A2 | reverse complement strand
TTATGCGGATCAGGGGGGTTAGGTAACAGGATTTGGGAAATGTCGTTGTCAGTCAATGGTTGGTGAGCACTCAATCGCTAAAAACCTGCACCGGTTCTAGGGAGCGAACCTATAAGTCATAGCTTATAACGACTGATGCCCGATGCTGAATTTATTATTATTTTTGATTTAGGGAAGCCGATGGAACCAGACTCTGAAGACTCTTAGGGATTTGGGTGATTCGTGATTCCATAGCGCTGCACCCAAGTAAGAATTAAGCTATCAGCAGACAGCTGATAGCTTAATTCTTACTAATTTACGACAAAAATTTCAAGCCTAAAAACAAAGCAGCAATTGTTCCAGAAACACAAATTTCTCCTTGTTCAATTTTTTTCATAACCTCGTCTACAGGTACCAAAAAAATTTCAACCTCTTCGGTAATATCTAGATTTTGAGTACCCGATGGTTGAGCTTCTTGCGCCATAATTAAATTAATTTTATTGGTATCTTTTACCGGATTATCATATAAAGTTGCTAAGGAAACCATATGCTCGGAAACATAACCAGTCTCTTCTTCTAATTCCCTAGCAGCTGCTTTTATACTATCTTCTTCCATTGAGTTGAAACCACCCCCAGGGAGTTCCAATAAAATTTCTCCCACTCCATGGCGATATTGACGGACAAAAACAACATTGCGATCGCATGTAATTGCCATGATCAGCACAATATCCGGTCTAACATTAATGAAGTAGTCATCAACAACTTGACCACTGGGTAATTCCACTTCATCTTGCCTGACTCGACACCATTGGTTGTCAAAAACCAACTTTGATTTAAGGGTTTTCCATGGCTTTATTGAAATCATTAAATTACTGAATAATTACAAAACTATAAGTTAAAGTATGAAGGATAAAGGTTTAAGGTTACCGGTTGATTTAGAGGTTTAAGGTTACAGGTTGAAGGTTGAAGGTTGAAGGTTACAGGTTGAAGGTTACAGGTTGTAGGTTGTAGGTTATAGGTTACACCTTATAGGCGGCAGATGATCGGGCACACCTATTCCTCACCATCGTCCTAGTAGAGTATAACCTTGGCCAATAGGCCACGCTACGCGAACAAGCTACCCTACAAGGGAAGCCTCAGGCGAACAACCAAATAACTTTCAAACCTACCCTACGGGAACGCCAAAGGCGAACAACCAACTAACCTTCAACCTTCAACCAACTAACCTTCAACCTTCAACCAAATAATCTTGGCCTTTGGCCACGCTACGCGAACAACCTTCAACCAAATAACCATTACTAAATAAACAATGCGTATTGGCGTTGAAACCTTCACGGTACATAAGCGGTTCCCTTTAACCATCAGTCGTGGCACCACGTCTGAAACCACCAATGTCTGGGTCAGGATAGAACAGGAGGGTATTGAAGCGTGGGGCGAAGGGTCTCCGTTTTCCCTAGGAAAGGCAACTAGCCTCAGCAGTAGCTCGTCAGATCCAGGCACAGAGGGTTTCCTGCCCCCTACACCCCATAAGCAAACCACTGAGATTCTGCTAGAAGCTCTAGAGGTGGTTATCCCGATGCTGGAGGCATTTAGTCCTTGGGAACACCAACAAATTGAACGGGTCTTGGAGGAGGTACAGGTGCCATCAGCGGCTTGGGCGTCCATTGATTTGGCAATACATGACTGGCTAGGGAAGCGGGTGGGATTGCCCCTCTGGCGGCTGTGGGGATTGAACCGCCGCCGAATTGTGCCAATTTCCTCTACGGTAGGCATTAGTGACCCAGACAAGGCCAGGCAACGGGTCCAGGACTGGATTCCCATTACTGGTGCTCATGTACTCAAAATTAAATTAGGTTCCCCGGATGGGATTGCTGCTGATCAACAGATGCTACTGGCCATCCGAGATGAAGCACCAGAAGCCGAGTTGAGTGTAGATGCCAATGGAGGTTGGAGTTTGGAGGAAGGGATAGAGATGTGTAACTGGCTGGCGAGTCAGGGCGTCAGGCATGTGGAACAACCCCTCGCTCCTGGAAAAGAGGTTGATTTACCCCAGTTGTATAAGCAATCCCCTTTACCAATTTTTGTGGATGAAAGTTGCAAGACTAGCCAAGATATTCCGCCGTTGGCAAACTGTGTCCATGGTATTAACATCAAACTAATGAAATCCGGTGGTTTAACTGAGGCAATACGGATGGTGCATACCGCAAAAGCTTGTGGGTTGCAGGTGATGTTTGGTTGCTATTCTGACAGTACTCTGGCCAATACAGCAGCTTCTCATCTCTCACCACTGGCAGATTATCTAGATTTAGACAGCCACTTAAACCTAGTAGATGACCCCTTCTTAGGGGCAACCCTACAAAATGGGCATTTGATACCGAATAATTTACCAGGACTGGGGGTGAAACGCCGTGAATTTAACCACTAATCGGCGTATTGCGATTCTACTCCATGAAGGGTTTCTTGGTTCAAAAGGCAAAACCGGACTGACTCTGTTACGGTATTGCCCAACGGAGATTGTGGTAGTGATTGACCACCAGTGTGCTGGGGAATCTTTGTCTAAATTAACTGGAATTAAGGTTAATGTCCCGATTGTAGATTCTGTGTCTGCTGCCCTAGCTTATCAACCGGATATCCTAGCCATTGGTATTGCGCCATCTGGGGGAGCATTACCAGAGCCTTGGTGGCAGGAGGTGAAAGTAGGGGTTGGAGCAGGGTTATCGATTATCAATGGTTTGCATACTCCCATGGCATCTGACCCAGAGTTACAGAAATTACTGCAAGACGGTCAGGTAATTTGGGATATTCGTCGGGAACCGAAGGGATTAGGCATAGCAAGTGCTCAAGCGCGATCGCTACCTTGTCAGCGCATCTTGACAGTAGGTACAGATATGGCAGTGGGCAAAATGTCAGCAGCTCTAGAGTTATATCTGTGCGCCCAACGTCAGGGCATATCATCGAAGTTCCTAGCAACTGGTCAAGCTGGCATTATGATTTCTGGGGATGGCATTCCCTTGGATGGGATTCGGGTAGACTTTGCGGCTGGTGCTGTGGAACAAATGGTATTGCGCTATGGTAATGACCACGACTTATTGATCGTAGAAGGGCAAGGTTCTCTGTTGCATCCTGGTTCTACAGCTACTCTACCGCTAATTCGAGGAACTCAGCCGACGGGATTACTATTGGTGCATCGAGCCGGACAGAAGTCTGTTCGTAATCATGACCATGTGTCGATTCCCCCATTAACCAAGGTGATTGAGCTTTACGAGACCGTTGCTAGTGCTGGTGGGGCATTTGGTCAGGTCAAGGTGATTGCGATCGCACTTAATACTGGCCACTTGGATGATCAAGCTGCCCGGTCGGCAATTGAACAGGTACAAACAGAGACTGGCCTACCTTGTACCGATGCCGTGCGATTTGGAGCAGATGTATTGTTGAAAGCAGCAATTGGTGATAATGAGTCGGGTTAAGACAAAACTATCCTGTACCTCGTCAGTATGATAAACGCTATAAAAATGTTTCCCAGCTTCCCAGCTCCCCATCTCCGGATTAATCTTGGCGTACCTGGCATACTGAAAGAAGGGGGCAAGTAGCAACTACTCCCAGGAAATCTTGACCCAGCAAATTCTAAACGTTAATTCAAACGTTAATTCAATCCAATGAAACGTGAATCCAACAGTTCTAATGGGATACCTGAACTTAATTACACAACCTTAGCGATTCTTGGTGGGGTTTTTGTCTTGGGACTTGGAGTTGGTATTGCTTTTAGCTCTGGTGCCACTCTCAACCCAGAAAATGTTGCCTCTCGTGAAGTGATTGACCGCAGCGCACCCAACCCAGAGCTTTGTATTCAGTATGGTGCCAGTGCGATGGTGACAGATATGCAAGTTTTCGTGACTCTCAATCCCTTTAATGTGTATGTGACTCAGCCCAAGATGCGACCTGGGTGTGTTTTACGTCGGAATAACTGGTCAATTCTAGAACAGAGGAGGCTGATCTCATCGGAACAGGTACGGGAATGCAAAAACAGGATGAATACTTTTGGTTTCACTGGTGTGCTTGAAGGTTCACCGGAAATCCGCTGTATCTATCAAAACGATGCAACCGGTAACTTGTTCCTCAACCAAGGTGGTGCCACCGGACCACGGGAAACCGATCAGTTTTAAAGGTTGAACAAGATGAGTGACGCATTCCCCCACCACGAGAACGCAGGTGGGGGTCAAGGAACTGCCTATTGTGTTATAGTTAATTTAGCTTGAGCGGTACGGCAAAGGACAGAACAAGATTCTGAGCAACCTAGAGGCACGAGGTGTAAATCCTTTGTAGTCGGTTTATATACGTCAGACTCTAGGTAAAAGTTTATAATACAAGCCCCATAGCGGAAGCGATGCAGCGCGGTCTTGGGGAGCCAGTGCGGTCTTCGGGGTTTCCCCCATGAGCAACTGGCGTGGTTTCCCCCACTCGCTATTGCATCAAGACAACGACTTGGGGGAATAGTAAGCGCAAAAGTTCTGGCAACAGGCGCGAGAATGCCGCCTGTCGCGAGGGATAAAACCTTGTAATTAAGACGGACACCCCCACCACGAGAACGCAGGTGGGGGAAGCATTCATGGGTGTTTGGTTGTTTGCCCTTGGGTGCATCAGTTGTTAAGCTTTTGCTACCACAGAAGCTAACATAAATTGCTTCGACTTGATGGAGATAGGGGAAGCGAGAGATAGTAAACGCGATGTTCCTTTGGAACCGCTTCGCGAACGCATCCCAATCAATCTCAGGACAATCGAAGTAATAATCCCCTACCATGGGGATAGCGATCGCAAGGGGAGAAAGCTCAGGGGATGACGGCTCACAGGGGTTAGGGGACCGGTCCCCATTACCGATTAGCCATTACCGATTAGCCATTACCCATTACCGATTAGCCATTACCCATTACCTATTACCTATTACCTATTACCTATCTCCAAAGTAAAAAACCTACCCTTGTCAGGGGGTGTGGGTTCCCTGTTTCAGAGCATCTAGAGCAGTTTTTAATCCCGGTTCCGGTTGATGAAATGTCAGCTTACGGCTTGAAGATTGGATCACAATATTTCCCTCAACAGGGGTGAGGGTAATTTCGGGTTTAAGGGAAACAGTTAAGGATGAGAAATTCATTAGTAAGGCTGCATTTAACCTTAACCCAAGCTGACAACAGATAACGAGAATAATTGTTGCGCGTTAGCAACACCCTATGTTAAATTTCATCGGGATTAATGCCCAGCTGTCGTAACCGTTCTGGGAGTTGTTCAGCTCGTTGGTGTTCGAGTTGAGCTTTTTCTTGTATTTCCTAGGTTGCAAAAGCAAGTTCTGATCACAGGCAGCAATCAGTCCAACTTTTGATGCACTGAGGAAACAGATCACAAAACATGATCATGTGCAATTTACGGATATCACCTATTTAAAATTGTTAAATTTCCGCTGAAATTTCAGTAATTATATCGAGGCCACAGCAGCTTAAATCAGGAAATCCTAGATTAGGTCAATAACAAGAGTTTAACTAGATGAGTTAAAACCAGCGGAAAATCAGGGTGCGATCGCTTAGCTGAATAAATTACACTAATTAAATAAAAAGCTATAGCACTACCCATTAAGATGTTTGACATTCCATAACTCCGAAACGTAAGTAATCGCTTACTTTTAGGTGCGACCCGTGGCGAATTTAATTCGCCGAACGCGCCCCGCGTCTCCTACGGAGAACGGAAAGCGCACCTTTGACTTCTGACCCAAGAACCTTGCTGACTTGCGCGTAGCGCTATATGTTCTCACTCGGGAGATTGACTGACTAACTATGGCGGGTTTTCACTTGGCCTTTAGCACAATCAAGTTTAGGGGCACACACCGTGCGCCCTTAAACTTGATTGGTGTTTCAGTTGATTTGTATTTAACTCCCTATCGTCTGAGAGGTTGTCTGAGAAGTCTCATTTGCTACATCCAAGCCCCCGTTGGTCCCCCAATTCTGGGGGACTTTTAGAAGCAAATTGACTCTTGTTCCCCCCAAGCGAGGGATTGCTCGCTTGGGGGGTCAGGGGGGCAAAATTCAGTATCAAAAAACTTGGGAGATATCCTCTGAGTAATCTCTCTATACCCGATTTGTTCTTAAAAACGTGTTTAGCTTAATTTCCCGATTCCAATTATTCATCCCGGCCAGTCATGAAATCTTTATTGAACTATCTCCAAGCGATCGCAGCCAATGTGGGTTCAGAAAGCCTACCCTATCCTCTAGGGAAAATTTTCCCTTCCCAGTTTCCTCGCCATACACTGATTGGCAGTGTGATGTTAGTCAGTGCGATCGCCGGTTACGCTACTCCAGTATGGGCTGATGCCCAACTCCAGTTGGTAAAAGTCGCTAATGATGCCGATGGTCAGATCGTGACAGAAGTTCCATCAGGACAAGAATTTATCTACACCATCCGCGTCTCCTGTAGTGGGGATGAGGACTGCCAGGATGTGGTGATTACTGACCAACTCCCTCCTCAAATTGATTGGTCTTCTAACAATGTCAGCATCCTTCCTGGACGTCCTGCTACTGTCAACTATGACGAGGATACAGGACTGGCTACCGTTGAGTATAATTCACCGATTCCAGCAGGTTCCCCTGTCAACTTGGAGATTCGAGTCCAGTTTCCCCCCGGTACGACTGTAGACAATACACCAGCGATTAACCAAGCCCAAGGGACGAGTGCTAATGCAGGGAATGCCACCTCCAATGCTCTAACGGTTACCTCTGATGTCGATTCAAACGCTGCTTTAAATAAGTGGACATTGGAGAAAAATCGGGTGATTCCTAGCAATGGTGATCCGGCTCTTGATTCACCAGTGACCTATGAGCTTGAGCTTTGCCATGCCCAGAATCTTGAGAGTGGTATCAACCTACAAAATGTAGTTGTGCAAGATACTCTTCCGGTTGGGTCAAGTTTTGTTAGTGCTACCGATGGGGGTACCCATAACTCCGGGGTTGTCACTTGGAATGTCGGTAACCTCAGTATTCAGAGTGGCAGAAATTGTTTCAACGCACAAGTCTCTGTTGAGTATCCTAGTGCTACCTTCAACACTACTGGTGCCAATAGTACTGTGATTAACCCAGCTACCGCAACAGGAGAACTGATTGATGGCACCGAGTTGAACTTAAATGGTGAGGCTGAACATGGTTTTACAGACGCGAACTATCAAGGCACATTGAATTCTAAATCATTCTCGGGTCAGGTGGCTATTGGCAATGAATTTGAGTTTCGGCTTGACCCAAGAAATACCGGTAATGTACCGATGACTACTCTAACAGTCACTGACGACCTAGATCAAGTCAATGACGATGGGATTAACCTCTTAGATCAGGTGCGGGTCACTAAAATTAGCACAGGCAGATACAACAATTACACCGGGGATGTGATTGTCCGCTACAAAACTAATCTCAACCCCTTGACAGCCGGTACCTCACACCCTCAGAACACCACCCTCACCATTGGGACGGACATCACCTTAGGAGCAGGGGAATACATTACAGGGGTTGAGTTCGAGTACACCAATGTACCAGTAGGTTTTCAAGCTACAGCAAGCAGTAATCGACCAAAACTGTTTGTAGAGGTTCAGCCTGACCGCTCGATGGGGGAGACGATCAAAAACTGTGCCCAACTGACTTGGAAGCCCAATTCACCAACAGACCCCCTGGAAAAGTGCCAACAGACAGAAATCTCGGCATTACAAGCCATCGTAAATCCAAACAAAAGAGACGAAACTCAGAGTGGTCCCTATGCTCCTGGTGACACCATAGAATTTCGGCTACAGTTTCGCAACGAGTCGAGCGCTACCGCAGATTATGTCAATCCCATTATTGCCGATTTACTGCCAGCAGGGCTTGACTATGGGGGTGCCTGGAGGTTTGATAGTGTGGGATCAAGTACTGTGCCCGATAACGCTGAGATCAACTTCGAGGCGATTCCGAACTACAACGGCACCGGTCGCACCTTGCTGCGTTGGCAAATTACAGGAACCCAAATACCAGAGAATAAGTGGCTCAGAATCTATGTCGATACAGTAGTTGAGCAGGGGGTGAGTACAGGTTCGTTGACTAATGAATTATTCATCATGTCCAACGATAGTGTGTTCGATTGCAACAGTAGTAACCGCAGAAGTCAGGATACGGTTGATGTGGATGGGGATGGCATCACCGATGAGACTATTTGTCGAAGAACAGCAAACGTTGAAGTAGCTGCGATCGCAACCCTCGATTCACAAAAGGTAGTTCAGGGTGAGGTCGATACCAGTTTCTCCACTAGTGGCACCACGGTTCCGGGGGGACAGGTAGATTACCAGCTCACTATCACCAATCAAGGCACGGTGCCGATGACTAATATACTTGTAGTCGATATGTTGCCTGCCATCGGCGATACTCAAGTGCTCAATACTAGTTCAGCCAGGGGTTCCCAATGGCGTCCTAATCTCGCTGGTCCGGTTACCGTGGCGATTCCTGGTGTCACTGTTGAATACACCACCAACTCCAATCCTTGCCGTCCCAATCCTAGTGATGGTCAAGACCTCAATTGGCCTAGTGGCTGCGTCGATGACTGGAGTACTACCTTTCCCAGTGACCCCAGTGCGGTTACCGCTCTGAGGTTTAACTTGGGTAACCTGGTTCTCGACCCCCTAGAGTCGGTGATGCTGAACTGGCCGATGCGAGCACCGGCTGGAGCACCAACCAACGGCGAGATTGCCTGGAATTCCTTTGCTTTCGTCTCTACACGAACGGATCAATCCGGTGCCGCAGCTACCCTGTTACCCGCAGAACCCCCCAAAGTCGGAATTCAAATTCAACCCCCCACCCCTGCAATCATTGGAGACTTGGTCTGGGATGACCAAAACGGTAATGGGATTCAAGATAATAGTGAACCAGGTATCAATGGGGTGCTGGTTGAGTTGTGGCAAGACGGGGGTGATGGTCAACCTGGTACCAGTGACGATAGTTTCTATGGTTTTACCTTAACTGCTCCGGATGGTACCGGTAATGATGGCGCTTACCTTTTCTCGGAAGTGCCAGCCGGAGATTACTTCGTTAAATTCATTCCCCCAGACAACCTAAATCTCTCTCCTCAAGACCAGGGTGGTGATGAGACCGCTGACTCCGATGCTGATCCCAATACTGGACAGACAAACGTCTTTAGTGTCAACCAGACTACAGACACCCGTGATTTCGATGCTGGACTAACCTCTGTAGACCCAACTACCGCTAGCTTAGGTGATTTCGTTTGGTTGGATACCGATGACAATGGTACTCAAGATGGGGGTGAAGTTGGTGTCAATGGCGTCACTGTTGAACTCTATGATACTGGTAACACTCTGATCGACTCGACCCAAACCAGTAATGACTTCAATGATAATCCTGGTTTCTATCGCTTCCGGGACTTGACACCAGGCACCTATTATCTAAAGTTCATTGCACCCCCTGGTCATGCTTTCTCTCCCCAAGACCAGGGTGATGACACTCTCGACTCGGATGCTGACGCTACTGGACAAACGGCTAACATTACCTTGAATGCTGGAGACAGTAACCAGGATGTAGATGCAGGAATAGTACCTCAGCCGATCTTAGGGGATTTTGTCTGGATTGATAATAATGGTGATGGACTCCAAAACATTGGTGAATTGGGTTTCAATGGTGTGACGGTTAACCTTTATAATCCTGGTGCTGATGGTCAACCTGGTGGCGGGGATGATAGTCTACTCGCCACTACAGTGACTACTAACGATGTGGCTGGTAATCCGGGTTTCTACTCCTTCTCTAGTTTAGCAGCAGGAAACTATTTCTTAGAGTTTATTGCCCCATCTGGCTATGAGATTGGTTTCCAAAATGTGGGCAATGATGACACGATTGATTCTGATGCTGACCCAACTACGGGATATACCGAAGTGTTTGCTCTGGGTGCATCGGAAGACAAACGAGACCTGGATGTGGGGATGATTGCCCTTCCAGTTACATCTACTGGTGAAGTATCCGGTACTCTCTACCAAGACGATAATCCCCAAAACGATACTTTTGACAATGGTGAATCGACTCTACCTGCCAACATTAGGGTAGTCTTATACCAAGACGTTAACAGTAATGATGTTATCGATGCTGGTGATACCCAAGAAGCCACTACTGATACTGATAATAGTGGGAATTACAGATTCACCAGCTTAAGGGCAGGGAAATACATTGTGCAAGTCGATACCAACGATGCTGAGATCCCCGATGAGTTGATGTTAGGAACCTCTAATGATATACCGATTGAGGTGACTACTACTGCTGTGGGTGACATTAACTTTGGGTTTGATGTTGAAAGCCTCCCCAACGTGATACTGGTCAAACGTATTACCGCTATTAAGCGCAAAGACAGTAACGTTTGGGAATCTTTACCGACATCTGGCTCACTTTTCGTTGATGGTATTGATAGTCCTGGTACTGACAATCATGTTGGAAGCGATCGCGCTCCTGAGGATAATGACCCTAACTGGCCTAATCCCAATGTATATCTGCGGGGATTAATTAACTCTGGCACAGTCATGCCAGGGGATGAGTTGGAATATACTGTGTACTTCCTCTCCAATGGCAGCAATTACGCTAAGAGCCTGCGTATCTGTGACCGAGTTCCGGCAGAAACTACTTTTATTCCGGATGCCTTCAATCAAACTGCTGGTTTCCCAGCTAGTGATGTCGGGATTGCCTTGTTCGAGACTACCGATCCTTTACCCACCAGTGGTTCAGCTGAACCGAATATCTATCTAACTAATATCCCCGATAGCGATCGCGGTCGCTATTACTCACCAGGAACGTCAGTGCCCGCAGGATGTAATGTACCTATCAACCAAAATGGAGTAGTGGTGGTCGAAGTCGGAGATGTGCCCGAAGCTACTGCACCAGGAGAACCGCCAAATTCCTATGGGTTTATCCGATTCCGGGGTCGAGTGAAGTAAACTGTTACCCCGTCAGTTCTCTGGAATTCGCTAACTTATGATAATAAGAGCAGGCTCCGAGAGGAACTAATTATGATAGCTAGCACAGCTACTTACCAAGTTACCTGGGAAAAGTTACCAAAAAATTTGGGTAATCGCGCCCCGTCCTTATAGGACGGTTTTTTTTGAAATTAAGACTTGACGGTTTTCTAACATCGTGTTATTATAGATGCCTAACGAAAAAAAATTAATGGTCTAGATAAACATGATCTTAAAATAAGTAGATGATGTAAAAAATAAGCTAAGAGATAAGCTTATTGCATAATCAAATCTAACGATTTGGATATCTACGAAAACATAAGATCAAGAAAAAGTTTATCTAACTTGTTAACTAGATTAGGCAGGGTAAGCGCAAGAATCAATAAGCTGTAGCTTATTGAGAAAAAACTGGGTTCATTATCAACTATTAAACTCTATTGAGAATCAAGTTCTACGAGATTATAGGGGTTTCGAGCCACGATCAACCGATATCCAGCCAATGCACATTATGGGCAATTTTTTCTTGCGCTTACCCTGCTAGATTAGGTACGGTGGGGCACACCGAAACCTGGGTCATAGACCAAGTACGCTTGTGAAGAGGAGACCTCTATTTTTTCTGGCTCCGGCCTGGTTAAACAAGTCACCCCGTGGAAGCAAGAATCCCCGTCCTTCCAGGGCGGGGAGTGTCAACTGATGATTTCCTTCTTGACGACGAACCAGTGGATGATATCAATCAACCTCCCTGGCTGCTGCTCTGACACAAAGTTTTGAAATTGCTGGCAAACTACCAGCTAATGCCCTGACTACTACCAATTATGGCATCTGTGCCACTTTGAATCGCAAAATCGTGGTAAAAGCCCCAGATTGGGGATATGTGCCATCAATTCGGGTGTCAAGAGAAGAACTTAAACGTAATTATACCCCAAGACTTCAAGGGGATATTCCTGCTATTGTCATGGAATTTCTCTGTGATACTGAAGCTGGGGAGTATTCCAACAAGCCAACCTATCCTCCGGGCAAGTGGTTTTACTATGAGCAAGTGTTACAGGTTCCCAACTATGTAATTTTTGAGCCAGACACTGGAGTAATAGAAGCCTATCGGTTAGATGATTCAGGACGTTATCAACTCGAACCACCCGATGCCAATAACCGTTACTGGATTGATCAAATGAGCTTATTTCTGGGTATCTGGCAAGGAACTAGGGAAAACCGAACTGGTTACTGGTTACGTTGGTGGGATCAGCAAGGAGAACTGTTGCTGTGGGGTTCAGAGTTGGTCATCCAGGAACAGCAACGAGCTGAACAGGAACGGCAACGAGCTGAACAGGAACGGCAACGAGCTGAGCAATTGGCAGCGCAGCTAAGAGCAGCAGGCATCGAGCCAGAGGGATAATTCCTCAACTGGAATATCATATCGATTCCGGTAGGATTGCTCTTTTCAAGCTTGGGTAATTGGTAATTGGTCATTGATCATTGGTAAGCTATCAGCTATCAGCTTATGCGCTACGCGCACGCTACGCGAACAGCTTTCAGCTTATGCGCCTTTGCCAAAGGCCACGCTATGGGAATGGCTGATGGCACCTCAAGCAGCGTGAGCTTTTAGCTCACGGCTGACGGCACCTCAAGCAGCGTGCGCGTAGCGCATATGCTTACGATCATTGATATTTGATCTCTTACTCAGTTCAATGGAAAAAAGAAACGCCAACCAAAAATTATTTAACACTTAACCAACTAAACATTTCGGCAACAGATAATTTCCAATCTTTAATACTATCTAACACAGGTAAAATTTCTTGATCTGATTTTATTTCTGGCAATTGATTCGGTTGAAATATCATCACTGATTCATCTTCAGGATCAATTAACCAGCCTAACTCTGTTCTCTGGTTCAGACAAAACAGAATTTTTTTGATAACTTTATTCGCAGATTGTTCAGGAGAAAGAATTTCGATTACCCAATCAGGATAAAGCTCAAATTTATTGGCTATTCTTCCTTTTTCTGTTTTCGGAATACGATTCCAACTAAATACTGTAATATCTGGAACAATAGAACGTCCCCCAAAAGTACATCTTAATTCAGTAAAAGCATGAGCATTTTTTTTCGGTAAAATAAGTTCATTAATCGCTGTAGCAAGACGAGTTTGTAAGGTACTATGTTCTCCTTGAGGAATAGGTTTTTGTTGAATTTGTCCATTGACATATTCAGTAGCAGGTTTGGTTTCAGGAAGTTCTAAAAATTCCGCCAGGGTTAACGTTTGTCTAATTTGATTCACAGCAACCATTGATGACCTCCTGTTTCTTAGATTTTAACTGTTGCTGGATTCAGTTCCAGTTATGCCCACCAGAAAAGCGATGCTCGGTACGAGCCGCTACGCGAACGCACTCTACAAGATCCGTTTACTCTTTCAACCAATCAAATATCTCACCCACCTTAAGCTGCACTGCTTCGGCAAACTCTGGCACGGGCAACACTACCTCTAAGTTCTCAAACAGTTGCACGGATTTATCGGCACTATAGACAAATATCAAGGACTCTTCCGGATCCAATAACCACCCCATCTTAGTACCGTTGTCGAGACAATGGAGAATGTTGCGAATGACTTTGGTTTGGTTCTGCTTGGGGGATAAGATCTCGATAGTCCAATCTGGATGTAGATTGAACGAATTGGCCACTTGGCCATCATGATCACGAGGAATCCGTTCTGTACGAAAGACGGCAACGTCTGGGACAATTGATCGCCCACCAAAGGTACACCGCAGTTCGGGGAATGCCTGGGCAGTTCGCTCTGGCTTTAAAGCGAGTGTTAAAGCAAAACTCAATTCCCGTTGAAGGATGCTGTGCTTTCCTTGAGGCATAGGTTTTTGTTGAATTTGTCCATTGACATATTCACTAGCAGGTTTCGTTTCAGGAAGTTCTAAAAATTCCGCCAGGGTCAACGTTTGTCTAATTTGATTAACAGCAACCATTGATGACCTCCTGTTTCTTCGATTTTAACTGTTGCTGGATTCAGTTCCAGTCATGCTCACCAGAAAAGCGATCGCATTCTCCAAAACGCGATCGCATCTTTCATTCACTACAACCATCGCACTACAAAAGCTAGATTTGCTTTAAGATATCATGGATGTTTGGGATCTTGCTTAAGCAACTCATAGTTCTTATCTGCTAATTCTTGAATTTCCTGTGGCAACTGACGGTAGTATTCCCAAAACTGTGAAGTATTGAAATGCTTTAAATTTCCTGGCACTTTCCCTCTCTGAATTCTTGCCTTGCTTGTTTAATTAGATGATCTAGCTTGCCAGATTCAAAGTCTTCCTCAATTTGCTTATCCCATAGAGATTCATAGAATTCATCAAGCCATTGAACCAGATCTGTTAACTCTCCCGTAGAGAGTTTCATTACTGCTTCTTTGATTTCTGCAACACTCATAAAATGCCATCGCCTTTATCTACTGCATCTATAATTATAATAGTGATATTCCATACCGCCAAATTGGGTAAGGGATGCAGGGTAAACGCAATAATCAATAAGGCTGCATTCTTGTTAACACTATTAATATAAATTGCAATAGCGCTGATAATCAGGGCTTAATATTATCCTAATCCTTGCCCTATATTACATTTTGGCTCAATTTTTATGGCGCTTACCCTGATAACTATAGCAGTCCTAAATTAAAATAATTACCTAAGTACAAATAATTTTACATTCACTACTGACGACAAGCCATAGCTTTTAACTACATCCGAGTTTCCAGTTACCATTGGCAACTTCATGATTCTGGGGTCCATACAGTTTGATCCCCTTGCCCCCAAAAGCCATCATATTTGCTAAGACAAACATCACCTAAAACCTTTGTCTGACAGGCTAAGCGGCGATTTGCTGTCGGAGAATGGGGCGGAAGCGATCGCCTAGCTTTATCTTTCCAATTTGCCTCGGATACTTCCCCGTCTATCTCAACCGCACAGGTACCACAGCTTCCTAATCCTCTACAGTTAATTAGTTTAGCGTTGCCGTTGTATAGGGCAACGCCATGCTCTAGTAAGACCTTGCGCAGATTACTGCCCTGGTCACATTCAAAGCTTTTTCCTTGTGCTGTTACTTTAGGCATTATTCAAGATTACTCCTTATCTGTAGCTTATTTTTTAATAAAATTAGATGCAGCTATGTTTAATGTTGTGAACAGAGCCAATCTGGCAATACACCAAGGTGCTCTTATTGTTTGATGGTTCTAGATAAGCTGCGTTTATAAATATCTAGATTTTAGATAGTTTGGTCGAGTCCTCTGTCTTGATGCAAAGCGCGAGTGGGGGAAACCCCCGCATTAAGGCGCTGCATCGCTTGATACCCTTGATCTATCAAGGCTTAAGAGATGGGTAACCTTCCTACACTGCTAAGCGCGGGTAAATGTCGGAAGGTTATCTGCGTGCCTTGCCCTTGACTAAGCTTTAGGCCATCAAAGCTTACCCTTAACTATAATTTACATTTCTTTACGATAAACTCAACTATTCTAACTGCCCATGACTTCAACAGCTTCTCACCCGATCTGGATTTACGATACAACGCTGCGGGATGGTGCCCAGCGTGAGGGAATCTCATTGTCTCTCGAAGATAAGTTACGCATTGCTCGGCAACTGGATGAGTTAGGTATTCCCTTCATTGAAGGAGGATGGCCAGGGGCAAATCCGAAAGATGTGCAATTTTTCTGGAAGCTCAAAGAAGAACCTCTCAAACAAGCAGAAGTAGTAGCCTTTTGCTCAACTCGACGCCCAAACATGATTGCTGCAGAAGACCGGATGCTGCAAGCTATTTTAGCTGCAGGAACGCGCTGGGTGACTATTTTTGGTAAATCCTGGGATCTTCATGTCACCGAAGGGCTGAAAACTAGCCTAGAGGAAAACCTAGCCATGATTCGGGATACCATAGAATACCTCCGTAGTCAAGGGCGTCGGGTGATTTACGATGCAGAACACTGGTTTGATGGCTATAAAGCCAATCGAGAGTATGCCCTCAAAACCCTGAGAGCTGCTAGAGATGCGGGTGCAGAATGGCTAGTACTGTGTGACACCAACGGTGGCACCCTACCCGAGGAAATTGCTCAGATTGTTAGAGATGTAGCTAAAGAGTTGAAAGTTGGAAGGTTGAATGTTGAAAATGAGTTGAACGTTGGAAGGTTGAATGTTGACAATGAGTTGAAGGTTGGAAGGTTGAATGTTGACAATGAGTTGAAGGTTGGAAGGTTGAATGTTGACAATGAGTTGAAGGTTGGAAGGTTGAATGTTGAAGGTTCTAACCTACCCTGCGGGAACGCCAAAGGCGAACAACCTGCTAACCTGCAACCTGCAACCGAAACTAACCTACCCTACGGGAACGCCAAAGGCGAACAACCTGCTAACCTTCAACCTGCGAACCTTCAACCTGGAACCGAAACTAACCTACCCTACGGGAACGCCAAAGGCGAACAACCTGCTAACCTTCAACCGGCTAACCTTCAACCGGCTAACCTTCAACCGGCTAACCTTCAACCGCCTAACCTCCAACCCATGTTAGGAATCCATACCCATAATGATTCAGATACAGCGGTTGCTAATGCCTTAGCTGCGGTATCTGAGGGAGCCTGTATGGTTCAGGGAACGATTAATGGTTATGGTGAACGTTGTGGTAATGCCAATCTCTGTTCTGTGATTCCTAACTTACAGTTGAAGCTAGGGTTACGCTGTATTGAAGATAACCAGCTGGCCAGACTGACCCAAGCTAGTCGTTTAATTAGCGAGATTGTCAATCTTGCTCCCAATGACCATGCTGCCTTTGTGGGTCGTTCAGCCTTTGCTCACAAAGGTGGCATCCATGTGTCAGCGGTGGCAAAGAATCCTCTGACCTATGAACATATTCAGCCAGAACAGATTGGTAACCAGCGTCGGATCGTAATTTCTGACCAGTCGGGATTGAGCAATGTATTAGCAAAAGCCCGTAGTTTCGGTCATGACCTGGATAAAAAAGACCCCGCCTGTCGCGAAATCCTGGAACGGCTCAAAGATCTGGAAAATGAAGGGTATCAATTTGAAGCAGCGGAAGCCAGTTTTGATTTGTTGATGCGAGATGCTTTGGGATATCGAGAACATCCCTTTGAACTCAAAGGCTGTCAGATACATTGCGATATGCTACAAGGGGTCAGTAAACCCTACAGTAATTCTGTGGCAACCATTAAAGTATCTGTTAACAACCAGGATATTTTGGAAGTAGCAGAAGGCAATGGACCAGTGTCAGCCCTTGATGCCGCCTTGCGCAAAGCCTTGGTGAAGTTTTACCCAGAGATTGCTGATTTCCATCTAACTGACTACAAAGTGCGGATTCTCGATGGTGCTGCTGGCACATCGGCTAAGACACGAGTGCTAGTGGAATCGAGCAATGGAGAACAGCGCTGGACAACTGTGGGGGTTTCCAGTAATATTCTCGAAGCGTCCTATGAAGCTGTGGTGGAAGGCATTGAGTATGGTTTGCTGTTGGAATCTTCAGCAAAAACACCATTGAGCCATTCCCCAGCCCTGAAAGAGCGGTAATTAGAGCGCTAATTAGTAATTAGTATTTGCTATTTGCTCACTAGCGTGCTACCCAAAGTAGACTATCTAGCTTAGCCTTGGTCAGAACCTCAAGGGGAGGCAACTTATCATAAGGTCCTTCCCAGTTAAGGGGTTGATAGACGTATATGATCGAGGCATTTTCCTCAAACCAACAAATAACTTGCCCAGTGGACCCTTCCTCACCTGGGAAGCAGTCTAGTTTCTCGTGTCCAGGAGTGTCTGAGTAGGCTATTCCTACTTTCACATCCTTTGGACCAGGGATGCGATCGCTTAGCACTTCAATCCTGCCGATTTTCTGCTGGGAGATGTCGGCATCGATTTCCACTACCGGGCTATCTTGCCAGTAGGCTCTGAAGATATCGTAAGTTTCCCCTTCAGCAGAGGTGGTTTCTTTTTTTACGGTATAACTGGGCAGAGCACTCTTGATGGTATCAGCATCAAAGTTGCTAGTTTTGTTGAGTTTACCCAAACCGTCTGCAGTCAGCCTGAGATTAGACTTAGTTTCAGGGGGGGAAGGTTTCTTGGCGCAAGCGCCCAGGATACTGGTGAGTAGGACTATGGTGGTTACAGTAAAGAGTGTTTTTCTATACAATCTTGTTACAGAGTTTATCTTAACTACTAATTACATTAGCAAGAAGGTTAAACTTAAACAATAATACTTGTTCTACTTAGCCCAAGACACTATCATGGCACTTTGACCCCAGCAACTGTTTTTGACCGCACCCATTGTCCAGGCACAAGGCGATGGGTTCCGCCGACGATGACTTGATCCCCTGGTTGGAGGGTACCGCGAACCAGAATGCGGTTACTCTGTGTCTGCAAAATTTCCACATCTCGCCGTTCGACACTGAAGACGTGAGTTGCACCAGAAAGATCCGATTCAGCCAATTCCCCCAAGACGTAGCAAGACCACAAACCACGTACTCCTTGCACTAGAGCGGTGGTGGGCAGCCAGTAACCAGCAGTAGGAATAGTTTCAGCTAATTTCCACCTCGCTACCTGTCCAGGGGACACTTGCCTGACTGCCAAGGGATCCAGGGTGAGGACAACGGTTAAGGTACGGGTGCTAGAGTCTAGTTCGGGCAGAATTGAGGAAACTCTTGCTGGATAAGTTTTCTGTCCCTCAAAGGGTGACGGTAGTGATAAACATGTAGTGATGGCCTGATCAACCCAGGGTAAACGCATCTAAATTTGTATCAAAACTTACAGTTAAAAAGTAAACAATAGTATAGAAAATATAGAATCACCCTGGTTATTATCAATAAGCCCAATTTCTTCTCAATTATTGGCCGTGTTATCCAAGGTCGATTTGAGAGTACTCTACATTCTGGTTGCGTACGCAAATCCGACTTTGATTTTTGTTCAAAGTCAACGAATTTTCCGCTGACTTTGAACAAAAAAACTGATTTAGGATGGGATTTATGGGAATTTACCCAAAAAATGGAGTTAATGATATTTTTGTCTGTTACCATTTATACCAAATTAGATGCGTTTACCCTGATATTTTTTTGATTTTAGGAAATAGGCAATAGGTAATAGGGAATCTCAGAATAGGTAACTCATAATAGGGAACATAGAAAAAATCCTGTGTACCTCATGAATATGAATAGCGCTATATATCAAGAATTAGATATAGCATTTCTAAGAGGATATCTCCCAAGTTTTTTGATACTGAATTTTGCCCCCCTAGCCCCCCAATTCTGGGGGGAACAAGAATCAATTTGCTGGTAGAAGTCCCCCAAAATTGGGGGACCAACGGGGGCTTGGATGTAGCAAATGAGACTTTTCAGACAACCTCTAAATAGATAATGAAAACCAATCCTGTGTCTTGATGCAAAGCGCGACTGGGGGCAACCCCCTTTGGCATCGCTGCATCCCTTGATCAGAAAACCAAAAATTCCTCGGATATCTTGACACTCTTCCGTGATCCGAAGTTCCCTGATAAGAAGTCTTGATGCAAAGTGCGACTGGGGGAAACCCCGGTATTAAGGCGCTGCATTGCTTTTTATATCAATCCTAGGTTTACATATAAACTAAAAATGCTAGAGCAGTATTGAAATAGTTTTTTTACTGTTGATTAAAAAAAACCTGGACTAAATCTTACTGAAACAGTATAGCCTGATTACCGCTGGGTTTGTTGATAAAGTCTCTGTTTCTAGACTCTACAAGAGCGCAAAGCATAAAAAAGGATTATAATTCAACTACTAATCACCAAGATTTTCTGATGGCTGACATCACACTAGGAGATTTAATTACATTGATTTTCCGAGAGATCACTGACACATTGGAAGAAACAAGTGATCGGGGTAGTGATCGCGGTGGTGAACCATTGAAGTTACAGGTCACTGATGTGGATGTTGAGATTCCTGCCAATCTACGGCTGCAAACTGACCCCCAGTCTTTACCAGAAAAGTCAAATAGAGTGATAGTTACAATGCCATCAGCTCGTGAAATAGAACCAGTTGGTAGTAATGGTCGTATCGGAATCACTATCACTACTGAAGACAAAAGCTAAAGGATAAACTATTGCATGTATAGCAGTTATCAATTGGGTGAGGTACCCCACCCTTGGAGTGACGCGGGAGTAGGGAAGTCAGAAGAGGGAACTTGGGATCGATGAGTAATGATGAGTCAGTAACAGAGGATAACCAAGAATGGCAGCTGGCAGAATTGGTGGATGCGATCGCATCGGAAATTGACTATGCGGAAGATACTCTCTCCCTCAAATCCTATGCTCGTGGTAAGTCTTTGGCTATCAAACAGCTAAACCTGGATTTGGAAGTAACAGTGCGCCGTGGTCAAGATCGAGAAATTTGGTTTCGGACGGTTGTTGATCCCAAGGAAAATGGTGGTACTGTTCTCAAATTGGATTTTACCCAAGTACTACAGAGTCAGTTGCATGGGGTACATAAGCCCCTAGATCGACCAGTAGATAACCGTCCTCTGGCTACGTTACCAGATATTACTGATGCTGAGATCAAACAACTAAATGCGATCGCAATTTACTCCGTTGATGACCTAGATCGCTACACCCAAACCCCAGCAATGATCGCCGAAGTTAGCCGCAAAACTGATCTTCGAGAAGCACGGATTCGGATGTGGCGACAACTGCCATTTTTGACTGAAGTGAAACCAGCCAAATCACCGCCAGGGAGTAGTGTGGTGATTGAAGGGGGTAATTTCGGTTCTGTGCCTTCACCCGATGCTCTAGTTTTGTTTCAGGGTCAGCCAGCCCAAATCATCAGTTGGAGTGAGTCCCGCCTGAGTGTGATTATGCCCCAAGTCACGGGTGTTGGTGTGCTATTTGCTGTGATTAATGGTCAAACGACCAATACTCTTCCTTGGGAAGCCACTACCATTGATTTATTGGTGCGTGACATTATCCTAAATCCGCCATTACCAGTAGCAGGGGATTTAATTACATTAGAAGCAGATCTAATTAATCAAGGAAGTAGCCCTTCCGGTTCTTTCCAAGTTGAGTGGACTATTAATAATCTATCTGACCTTAGTCCCCATGGCACCTTACAACCAAATCAGCGATCGCAAGACAGCAGCATTCGTCATCAACTTAGGTTTAAGGCTGGCTTCCATATGATCCGCTTCACGGCTGATCCACAACAACAACTCGCCGATATCAACCCAAGCAACAGCACCTTTACCAAAAAGATTTGGGTCAAATCGCGCCAAGAGCTTACCATTGCTGATTTTCGTCCGATTAAGACCCTTGACCCTTTGCTCAACCCAAACCTAGGACCAGCAGATGTATTGAGTCTGGTGTTCCGGGGTTTATGTCGTTTTAATTCCTTACGTGGGTTGCTGGTTCCCGATCTTGCTGTCAAGTGGAAGCTAGAAACTGTAGACAAAATCACTAAAATTCTTTATTTCCAGCTTCATGACAACCTACGTTTCCACGATGGCACCCCTCTAACGGTTGCTGATGTTGAGTTCACTTATCAGGTACTACGGAAAATTGACTCACCCTGGCGCAAACTGGTTTTGACAAGCATCAGGGATATCAAAAGTGGTAGATCAAAAAACCATTGCGTTTACATTACAGTCTGCCTCTCAAAGGTTACCCTCTCAATCCCATCCCCTCAGGGAAATTGATTCCATTGAGCCTAGGGATTCCCATCCCTTAGCAATCGACCCAGGCCCGGTAGCTAAACCTCCTATTCATCCCCAACTTTTAACTTTGGGAATTGTACCGCGCCATTGTTATGGTACAAAACACTTTGGGATAAAGCCGATTGGGACTGGACCATTCCAAGTTGAGACCTTCGGTTCTAGTGGCATCCAGTTGAGTGCTTTTCCAGACTATTGGCAAGGCACACCACGATTTGATCAAATTGTCATTCCCGTCATCTGTGATCACAAACAGCTGCTCGATATGGTGCTAGGCCATAAAGTCACTGCAGCGGTGCTCCCTTACTCAAAAGACCTGGCACAGACCTTGAGGGAAAACAAAGAATGGACTGTCGTGCCTCTTACCCAATCTCAGCCACAGTTACTACAAGTACAATCGACTAGGATTCAGGAACGGATGCCCAACCCTTTCAATACAAACTGGAATGCTCATCTGTGGTACAGCACTTCTCCATCGGGTGAGGTACAAAGTTCTGGGTTGGAGGGAGTAGGGAGTAGGGAGTAGGGAGTAGGGAGTAGGGAGTAGGGAGTAGGGAGTAGCAATGCAGTATGCTCTTGGGAACCCAGATAACTATGAGTAACGCTATATAAAGTTACAGATTATTATTGCTCCCGCTTGGATTTAGATAACGTACAAAATAAAATTTAACACAAGTCAAGTCTACCGGATTTCACTTGAAAATTTGCTAATCTGTTGAGGTGCAAATCACCTAAAAAACGATCCGAGTGTCTAAGAGCTGTATTATTTTGTAATGTTGCTTGACCTTGAGCTTATTTTGATGGGAATACCATGACTAACTTGCCTGAGCCTGTGCCACCCAATCAGCCTGAACATAGTAACAACGGTACCGCCAAGAACTCAGCCAATGGTAATTCACCACCATCTCCTCCCCAAACTCAAGAGGAGCAACATTTATCTACCCTGCCGTTGTCAAACCTACCCAATAAACCAACTATTGGATCAGTTAGTCCTGCCAATCGCTCCCTAAGCCTAATTATTCTCAGTGCGATCGCTATCATGATTTTTGGGGTAGTGATTGATAACCTCTGGATTGGGATATCCGGAGCTATTGTGGCGTTGCTGGTTTCACTGCCAGTGATTTTACCGGTTCTCAAACAATGGCTTACTGATTTGTTGCCACCACCACAAAGAATCAAAGTTATTGCCTCGATCGGAGTGGTAGCAGCAATAAGTGGCTTACTGAAATTTCTTGGTGTTTACCAAAACATCAGCAATTGGTTAGTTCAAATTAAATGGGATGAATTTGGGTCATGGGCTGAGTGGGTTGGTGCTTTGGGACAGATTTTGATTGCCGTCCTAGCAGTATTCATTGCTTGGCGACAATATGTCATTTCCAAAGACTTGACCATCCAGCAAAATATGATTACTCAGCAGCAAACCATTGATGCTTACTTTCAGGGAGTTTCAGATCTAGCCTTAGATGATCAGGGATTGCTAGAAGATTGGCCCCAAGAGAGGGCATTTTGCGAAGGAAGAACTGCTGCGATTCTCAGTAGTGTGGATGCCCATGGGAAAGCCAAAGTGCTCAGATTTTTGTCCCAAGCCCGTTTACTAACTCCCCTCAGACGGGATAATCATTTAGGACGCCCCATGTTGGATGGGTATGGAGGATACCAAGAAGACCGAGTTTATGGTATAAGAGTTATTGACCTGAATGTAATGTTAGCTGGATCAGACCTGAGTGGTACAGATTTGCGTTGGACAGAACTCGGTGAAGCTAATATGGTCAGAGCGAATCTGAGTTTCTGTGACTTAGTGCAAGCGAATCTATCCCGCACTGTTTTATATGAAGCCAACCTCACTGGTGCTGACCTCAAGGGAGTCCGCCTATTTTATGGTTCAGTAGAAACTGCCAGTCCCCGCAGTCGTACCCATCCCCCTGACTATCGCACTGGAGTTTACACCGGTGCAGTAGTCGAAAATGTTAACTTCACCGGTGTCCAGCGGATGGATGAAAAGCAGCACTACTATTGCTGTGCTTGGTGCGGTGAAAAGTCAAGAAAAACAATCCCCGGTGGTTGTCAGGGAATTCCTAATAAATTAGGGCGTTAGAAGGTCGTCTGTCAGAATGCAGAATGTAGAATGCGCGAATGTAGAATTCTACATTCTGCATTCTACATTCTTAATTCAAAAATGTTGAAGAACGATGAACCCAACCTATTCCCTGGTTATTCCTGTATATAACGAGGAAAACAGTATTTTAGAACTGTACCGACGCATCAGTACAGTAATGGATCAGTTGGGGGAGGCGGAGTTAATTCTAGTGAATGATGGCAGTTGCGATCGCTCTCTAGAGCTGATGCGAGACCTTCATCAAAAAGACCCAAGGGTATGTTACCTAAGTCTTTCCCGTAACTTTGGTCATCAAATTGCTGTCACTGCCGGTCTAAATTTTGTGCGGGGTCAAGGGATTATTGTCCTAGATGCTGATTTACAAGACCCACCAGAGATCATCCCAGTGCTAGTCGAAAAATGGCAGCAGGGTTATCAAATTGTTTATGCTCAGCGCACCCAGAGACGTCGTGAAAGTTGGTTAAAGCGCTTTCCCGCTTACCTATTTTATCGCTTACTGCGCCGTCTGGCCAATGTCGAGATTCCCATAGATACGGGGGACTTTTGTTTAATGGATCGACGGGTGGTTGATGTACTCAATGCCATGCCAGAACGGAACCGTTACGTGCGGGGATTGCGTTCTTGGGTAGGGTTGCGGCAAACCTCTGTTTCCTATGTACGTGACCCCCGCTTTGCTGGTGATATCAAGTACACCATTCGTAAATCCTTAGCCCTAGCAGTAGATGCACTGGTTTCTTTTTCTAAAGTGCCATTGCGAATCGCTACTTATTTGGGATTATTAGCAACAGCGATAGCGCTATTGATGGCAGGGTTAGTGCTTTACTGGCGGATTTTTGAACCTAATTCTCCTGTGACTGGGTTTGCCACTATTATGATTGCAATTTTCTTTTTGGGAGCAGTGCAGTTAGTATCTATTGGTATTTTGGGGGAATATGTAGGACGGATTTATGAAGAAGTTAAAGGCAGACCATTGTATGTTTTATCAGAAGTGAGGGGGTTTGTGGAAGAAGGAAGATCAAAGTAAGGAATCAGCTGACAGCAATCAGCTATCAGCTAATGCGCTACGCGCACGCGATCGCGTTCAGCATATGTTTTTTTTTTGGCGTTGCTGAATCAAGGAATGAATAGGAGTAGAGTAGGCATCCTGCCCGCCCGAAAATAATTAATAGGAGTAGAGTGGGCATCCTGCCCGCCCGAAAATAATTAATAGGAGTAGAGTGGGCATCCTGCCCGCCCGAAAATAATTAATAGGAGTAGAGTGGGCATCCTGCCCGCCCGAAAATAAGCATGAAACTGGCAAGATGCCAGTTCCACCAAGATGCCCATTCCACAGGTGCGACCCAAGGGCGATTTACTCGCCCATTGGAAAGCGCACCTACTCTTAAAATCATTCCATTATTCTTAAAATCATTCCATTATTAAGCAACGCCAGTTTTTTTTATACCCTTGGAGAAGATGCTATCTTTCTCTTTGAGAGCCAGCCTAAACCTAAAAGACTAAGTCCTATAACTGTCCCAGGTTCAGGTACACTTGCTGGTTCATCTTCAACCAGCCCAAAACTCGCTGTCTCTACAAATTCTCCATCTATCTCGAACACAGTAAAAAACTCTGGAAAACTCGGAGCCGGACCAGTAGCAGGGCTAAAACTAAAATCTTCTGTACTCCAACGTAATTGCTGGCCAGCTCCAGCTCCTTCGAAGATTAACCACACAGGCTCTGTAGTAGAATCGGCCTTGGTATAGGTTCTATTGTCGAAAAAAAACTCAATCTTATCTACCGGATAACTTATCTCGATCACTGGAAAATCCGGTATAGAAGCAAAAAATTTCCTCCGGGTTTCATTGGCGTCATCATAGCTGAACTTACCAGAAAATTCTTCTGTTCCAAACTCATAGGTAATAGTAATAGCTTGGGCAGGATTAATTTCAATCACTGCTAGGCTTAAAGCCGCACCAGTAGTGATTATTGCTAATTTTTGGCAGATCCTTTGTCCCTTAAACATTAATTTAAACCTGTCTCTTATTTGTTGATATTACTGATTTTTCACTCATCTAATTAAGTCTATACCAAGGGTCATTATAGTTGACCAACATTACAGAAGCTTTACAGAAAATTTAATTAAAAATTATAAAATACCATTGTGGATAACGGTTGAGACTATAGCAATAGGGGTAGGGAGTAGGGAATAGGGAATAGGGAACAAAAAGGGGTTGATAAACTTTAAATTTATTAACACAGTTAACAGAATTGATGTCTAAGTAGTTACTTGAAAACTTGTTGATAAATCCCAACTACATTCTGGTAAACTAATCCGTCAGCCTTCAGCCGTCAGCCTTCAGCCTTCAGCCTTCAGCCATTTGCTTAGCGTGGGCAATGCGCAATGCGCAATGGCAAAACGAGAGCATTTAATAGTTCGAGATTAATGAGAATTGAAAGTTTCGGTAAAAGCTGATAGCTGATACGCGACACCCTGATCGCTGGTATTTCAAGTAACAGTAAGGAGAAACTAATTAATACTAAACTCTAGCGTTTATCAGAGTTATCAGGTACATTAAATTTTATTATCCCTACTCCCTACTCCCTACTCCCTACTCCCTGTTCCCTTTGCTATATGATTGAATTTGCGTCTTTCAAAACTCAACTAGCTGCTTCAGCTCCCCGTTTGTTTGAGCTAATTGATGGTTTTAAGCAATCTAAGGTACTGGTGGTTGGTGATTTAACTCTTGATGAGTTTCTCACAGGTGAAGTGGAACGAATTTCACGAGAGGCTCCAGTATTAATAATACGTCATGAAACCACTCGTCAAACCCCTGGTGGTGGGGCAAATGCTGTTTATAATTTCGCTAAGCTGGGAGCAGAGGTTAAGGTAGCTGGGTTTTTGAGTAAAGATCCTCAAGGGCAAGTGCTGCGGACGATGTTTGAGGAGGTAGGGATTGATACTAGTTCGATCGTGATTGATCCAGACCGACCAACTGTGACCAAAAGCCGGATTGCTGGTCATGCCCGTCAGTCGGTGACTCAGCAGATTGTACGAATAGACCGCAAGTCAGATGAATTGCCCGACCGGGATAAGCAGTTAGAGTTGGCAGCACAAGTACAACAGCATTTAGGTCAGGTGGATGCTGTAGTTTGTTCTGATTACGGAGATGGTGTGTTTACACCACCAGTAATTGAAGCAGTTTTGTCTCACGACCGCACCATTGTAGATACTCAGAAGAATCTGGAACGTTATCATGGCGCTAGAGTTTTTACTCCCAATCTGCCAGAAGCGGAGCGAGCAGTGGGGTATGGGATTAAGAGTTTTGAGGATTTGTTGAGAGCTGGTAGAGATTTGTTGGCACTGACTCAAGGGGAAGAAATTCTGATTACTCGTGGTGAACAGGGGATGAGTTTGTTTGGTCGTGATGGCAAGGTTGAGCATATCCCAGCGTTTAATCGCACCGATGTATTTGATGTAACTGGTGCTGGGGATACGGTGGTAGCAGCCCTGACCTTGAGCTTGTGTCTGGGGTCTTCCTACTGGGAAGCAGCGGTTTTGGGGAATTTGGCCGCTAGCATTGTGGTGCGCCAGTTTGGTACAGCCACCACTAGTCAGGATGAGATGAAAGAGGCTTTACAGGGATTGTTGGAGGTTGAAGCATAAACGTAAGCATATGCGCTACGCGCACGCGATCGCGTTCAGCCGTCAGCCCTCAGCTATCAGCCCTCAGCTATCAGCCCTCAGCTATCAGCCAAAGGCCTATGGCCAACGGCTGACCCCTAACTACTGTTCGCTTAGCCTGTGCGTAGGGCATATGGTTAGATGGGATTTTCCTCAGACTTTCAACTCTGATTCATCTCGAACTATTAGGTGCGACCCGTGGCGAATTTAATAATTAGATGCGGAAAGCGCACCTTTAAATTCTCCTGAGGTTTATTTTAAGCATTAGGCTGACAGCTGACAGCTGACGGCTGAATGCTTAAGTTTTTTCTTTCATCATTAGTTTTTACTTTCATCATTTAATCTTTTAGCTAACTTTACTGACTCTTCAAAATCAAATCCAGGAATGTTTGATTAACTATTGATAGTAGTTTTTTAGGTCAATCCTGATGAAATTAACTGACATTAGTGCTTCTTTAGTACTCCTGGGAGCGATCGCAGTTACTCCAGCTTATGGAGCCTCCGTATCATTCAGTCCGACTGGGTCACAATTAGACAAGGATGCCATCAATGACCTTCAAGTCAATGTTGATGACACCATTGATTTCTCTTTCGTGTTAGATACTAGCGGTCTCACCGCTAATTTACAATCATTAGACATTCTTGTACAACAAGATTCTACTGAGCTTGTTACTCTAGAAGGATTTAGGACAGATGCAGATCAAGCTGCCTTTTCAGAGTTTACATTCAGCCCAGTAGAAAACCCACCCTTGGGGATATCTACAGCACTTTTTCAACGTAGTGATTCAATTGGAGTTTCTCCAGACTCTATCCTAGAGATAGTTGGGACAACTGACCAAGTACTGCCTGGGTTTAAGAATGATGGATTGCCTGACTTAGTAGTTACCGTTACCTCGGCAATTGATGCTAATGGTATAGACGTAACCAGTCTATTTCAACCAGCTAGCCAAGGTCTTGATCTTCAGCCCGCCCCTGTTCCTGAAACCACATCAATTTTAGGTTTATTAGGATTAGCTGCTTTGGGGACTAGTTCATTATTAAAGAACTGTTCAAAACGGGTTTAATTGTTTCAGTAGTATTCATAGTTTCAGGTTTTGTGGATGTAAACATTTAGCTGTCAGCGGTCAGCCGTCAGTAGTCAGCCGTCAGTTTATTTTATTCAAAAGCTGTTCGGTGTAGCTTGGCCTAGGGCTAATGGCTGAACGCGATCGCGTGCGCGTAGCGCTTAAGCTGATAGCTGAACGCGATCGCGTGCGCGTAGCGCATTAGCTGATAGCTTACAATCACTCCCGACTCCCGACTCCCTCGGTGCGCTTACAGTCGTCGAATTAAATTCGCCACGGGTCGCACCGCTCCCGACTCCCTAGAATTAATTAGATGATGCTACGGATTTATTAGCAGCGTGAGCTTCTACCATCCGGGAAATATCAGGATTATAGAGTCGCAAATAATTCCAATAATTACCAAACACTGTTTTCACGTAACCTTTGGTTTCTCGAAAGGGGATTTTTTCAATAAAGGCGTCGGGGTCACTAAAACCGTATCTATTCACCCATTTGGAGACATTACCGGGACCAGCATTGTAACTGGCAACGGCTAATAAAGAGTTGTTACTGTTCTGTTGGTGGGTAAAGCTGAGATACCATGTCCCCAATTTAATGTTGTCATCAGGATTTTTAAGATTGTATTGTTTCAACTGGATTTTTTGGGCAACCCAACTACCTGTTCCTGGCATCACTTGCATTAAACCCATGGCACCAGCAACGGAACGGATTTCTGGTTCAAATCTAGACTCTTGGCGAATTAAGGCAGTTACTAGTAAGGGATTAAGCTGCCGTTGACCAGACCAGTTAAGAATTGAATTTTGGAAAGGGAAGGGAAATAGAGCATGCCAGTATTTTGGTTCGTCACGCAGTGCTGCCCATTCGGCTTTTTCTTGGGGAGTCTCTCGTCGTTTTAGGCTCCAGACTTGGTTAATGCCTTTGAGATTATCCCCAATCCCTAGGCGCAATACACCATCAGTAAATTGCTCCGAGACACTGAGTTCCTTGCGGTTTCCTAATTCCACTTGCCACAGAGCCCAAGCATCCTGATCTTGACCAAGTTGGTACAGTTCTTTTAGGGTTCCAGAACCGTCTTTTAGTAAGGGTCTAGCTTGGGGTCTGACAACTTTGGGCATTAAGTAGCGCACGGAGGTGAAGTCCCCTACATTCCAGCCTAAATAGTTGGCCGACCGCCATGCATAGTAGGATTCTGGATAACGAGCTAGTACATGTTCAAAGGCAGCTTTGGCATCATTAGGACGCCCGAGCTGACTTGCCCATCGACCTACCCAGAAGCCAGCTTGGGCAGCGATGTCACTATCAGGATTGTTGGTGGTAATCGGTTGCGCCCATTGCCATGCTTCTTGTAGCTGGCCTTTTGCTGCTTTTTTTTGAGCCATTTGCCAACGATAATTAGCCGCAGCATCAGAACTAGCATATTGGGTTAGTACCGACTTACGAGCTTGGCCAGCAGACACTTTGCTGTTGAGCTTTTCTAGGATTTTGGCTTTGTCGAGCAAGGCTTGAGGAGCTTCATCGGGATAATTCTGGATGACTTGATCCAGATAAGCTAAGGCTTCTGTTCGCTTAGAGATACTGGCAAGACGCCTTAAGGCTAATCCGGTTTCTTTGGCATTGGGATAGGCGCTGATTAACTGTTCATAAAAGATTTTGCCTTTGCTGGCTTTGGTATCTAAATGAAGTCCTCGACCTGCTCGGTAGAGATTGCGGGGAGTGCGGGGGGCTTGGGCGTAGGCTTTACCAGCTTTGCCATATTTCCAGGTTTCCCAGTAACCAGTGCCAATCATTTCCCAGTCTTCGGGGGTGAGTTGCTCAGGGTACTTGTCAACGATCCGGTCTCGGATCTCCTGCATTCCTAAGGCTTTAGGAGTGTGCTTGGCTAAGATTAATAGTAATGGGAGTTGGTTGGGATTGTTTTTGAGGCGCTGTCGGACAATTTCTAGAGTACGGGGATGGCTGGGATATTTTGCGATCGCATCGTCCCAGTACTTGGGATTAGATTTGCCTAGATGATAAAGGGCTTCTGCTGCAACTGCTTGGTTGGGGTACTTTTTCAGGATAGTTTGCCAAACTCCTGTAGCCGATTCCCTATCCCCCATGGCTTGGTAAGCTTGAGCACGTTTGAGGGCAACGTGGGATGCTAAAACCGGATAATCTGACTCAAGCCCTTCGAGATGCTTTAGGGCTTGTTCTGGCTGATTTTGTTGAATTAAATCCGATGCCAACAGATAACGGGCGCGATACTGTTCCCGAGACTTCGGACCGGAGGCAAAGGCATCTAGGTTAGTTGCTCGTTGTTGAGGTGGCAGGGAAACCAGCCGTGCTACAGCGGATTTGCCTGTTGACTCCGTTAACCCTTGGTTAGCAGTCTTGTTTTCCTCTCTTTCCTCTAGTTGATTCGCTACGGTGACACCTAAGAATACAGCTCCCAGGCACACTGATACCAATAGCACTATGGCTCCAGCCAATAAACGAAATTGCTGTCTACGCTCTTTTAACATATATCCTCACCCAACACAGTTGCTGCAGTTGAAAGTCTCTTAGCATATGACCCATCACCAGGGTAATCTGGTTTCCCTCTTGAGTTATAAACCATAATATAAAGTTCTTGACTAAGAACCTGGAACCGGACGTAGTCAGATTTGGTCAGAATTAGTCAGACTTAACAGAGCACGAAGCCAGCAATAAGTAGATAATTAGATAACTATAATAACTATTATGATAACTATATTTTTTTAACCCTGATGAGGCACATTTTTGCCACCCTTAGCGCGCCCCATTCCATATCTTAGAACTAGGTTACCTTTAAATTGTGACGATTTATGGTACGATTGCCAATAATTTTGTTATTTAGGAAAGGGAACAGGGAGTCGGGAGTCGGGACTCGGGAGTCGGGAGTCGGGAATATAGAGTCAAAAATTATCACAATTCATTAGTCAGAGTTGGCAGTTGATCACAAGAGTGAACTTGAAAAGAAGTCATGACTGAAACCACCGTTGATCAGATTCGATTCACTACTACAGACCTAGATCTTTTACCAGAGGACGGTAATAGATATGAAGTTATCGATGGAGACCTGTTTGTGACCAGATCCCGCCATTGGAACCACAACAAGGTGGTGGGAAGACTATACAATGCCCTTGATTCCTGGTCTTTAAGTGATAAGGGCTATGGTGAAGCTGTCCTAGTTCCAGGTATTGTTTTTGACCAAGAAAATGCTGTGGAACCTGATGCTGTCTGGGTTTGCGACAAGAATCGCTTGCCACAGATGCTGGATGAAGCAGGCCATTTAACTGAAGCGCCAGACCTGATCATAGAGTCTTTATCATCAGGAACTCAACATGAGCGTCGTGACCGAGAGGTAAAACTGAAACTCTATTCAGTGCGGGGGGTTCGGGAATACTGGATTGTGGATTGGCGCACTACTAAAGTTGAGGTTTATCGACGAAAAAATGCCAAGCTTACCCTAGTCGAGACTCTGTTTCCTGGAGATATACTGCGATCGCATTTGCTTCCTGGTTTTGAGTTGCAGCTCCAGATTGTGTTTTTGTAACCATCCTAAACTACCCTATGCTATTTAATTATAGTTTATTTTGTCATTCTATAATACTATTTTTTTTAGCCAATACAGCTAAACTAAGGAATACTATTAATCCACCAATCAAAATACTCAGAGTAAACCAAGCCAAACCACCAGTTGGTTGGATAACTAATAAGGCTCCAATAAATTGAGCTAGCAAAATAAAATAGAGAACATTAGTAATAAAATTTCGAGAGCGATTGCTAATGAAATATGCTCCTAGGGGAGCACCTAAAATAACCACAGGGATGCCAACTAACCAGTAGTGAAATTCTTGAATTCCAAAATCATGAAGAAAGAAAAGATGCCAAACAAATCCTACAATACTATTTCCCGCCATGAGGCAGACGCTTGTAGGAGTAGCAACTTTTTCTGACAGGCGATATCGAATTGTCACCACTGAAAAAGTTAAAATGTCAATTCCACTTCCCACAATTGAAACTACTATTCCCCCTAGGAAGCCCAAAAAAATAAAAAGTTTTCTTTCTCCTGATGAAAGAGGTGGAAGTTTCTCGACAACTGAGCGAGATCTGTTCATATTTAAATAAAAAAGAGCTATGCCAAAACTTAACCATAGAGAAACAAAGAACATTTTGGCATAGGGAGGGGAAATCAGAGGAGCAATATAGTAACTTCCTAAAATAACTCCGCCAACTCCTCCCCAACTACATAATAATAAATAGTTTTTTTGAATGGGTATTTTTCTCGTCAAAATCAGATAGGTGGCTGAGGTCATGCCAATACTTTGAATCGCCAAACTGAAATTACGCGCTACTTCTGGTTCAATCTGAAAAATTAGGGTCATAATGGGGAAAGCAACAGCCCCACCTCCCTCCGCTGTAGCACCAGCGATAAAAGAGGCAAACATCATGGTCACGGACATGAACCAATTTTGGATAAATAAATCCCATTGATTGGTATGTACCATATAGGTTAGCCAGACAGTAAAAATTGCTGCCATTGGAGCTATTTGATGGGATTTAAAATTTAGATTTTTCATAAATAAAATTGTGATTATTTTATTATCGATCTAGCAGTTTTAAATTGGGTGAGGTACAAATTATTTGGTTTTAGGGAACAGGGAAGACAGATAAGAAACCCACCCCTAAGGCCTCCCAGGAGGGGAAGAGGGAGCAGGGAAAAAATCCTGTGTACCTCAGCTGCGAGCCATGGCGAATTTAATTATTAATGGGTAAAGGGCACCTAATAGTTAGGAAAAACGTTGCCAACAAAGCCTTATTTACAGACATAAAAAAATTGATTTTAAACGTCGATTTTAAATATCCTTTAATCAATGATATCACAATTACCATCCCACTCTTTGGGACAAAATATTTTTTATTTATTGATTCAGTTAATGTCTTGATAATTAGTGTAGACTATTGTTCAGCAATATTTGCAATTAAGTCAGTTTCAAGTTCTGGTAGCTCTTCTTGTAATGACTCTTGAATAATCTGATTCAAACGAGAGTTAAATATGTCTAATACTTCTGAAGTATAAATGTATTTTAGCAATAAATCCATGACCTATTCCTACTTAATAATAAGGGGTTTACAACTGGCTAATTAGGTTCACATTTGACTAATTAATTGCTATTAATTGAAGCTTCTGGGATAAAGTATTATGCTTTTTGAGAGTCCTAAGAGCGTGTTTAATAATCCAACTTGTTTCCTTGGTTGGAGATTCTTTTCGCCACCGCAAACAGGTATTGATTACCCAATCTGGAGTAGATTTGCTGGCATCATTCAACCAGTTACCAACCGAACGCTGCACATAATTACTGGGGTCTGAACGAACAAATTCTAATATGGTCAAACCTGGATCGGGGTTTTTCTTCAAAGTCGGAATATGTTTACACCAAACGCCACGAGGACGAGTAGCTTCTACCGCACAGCGTCGAATATTGGGGTCTTCATCTTTCACCCACTCTGTTAGTAACTCGAAGCTATAAGCTAAATCATCCACAAGATAAGAGCGAAGGGCATCCCAAGCGCATTCTCTGACAGAGAAACTACCATCAGTGGCGAACCTACGCATTATTTCTAACCTCTCGGGTAAGGATAAAGTCTCGTCAGCGGCTATACTAAAAGCAGCCCAAGCTCTAACCATGTCAGAAGTATGACTAGCCAACCTTTCAAAAATTTCTGTTCGGTTTTCTTCTTCTAGAGCCTGAAAGAGTATTGTGCCAATGCCTTTTAGTCGCTTGGTAATGCCTTGGTCTTGAAGTTTCAAGCTCTGATCATACAAGTGATCAATTTGTTCTTCCCAACCTATTTCTGTAAGACTAGTCCGAAGCAGAAAAGGCATATCAATGGCTAACCATTCGACGAGATTGACGGTCTCAATTTTTCCTTGATTGAGTGCCGATAAAACTTCATTAGGAATTTCAGAACGCTTCCTTGCTCCTTTTCTCGCTTTTAGCCTTTCAAGTTCAACTGTGTGCATAATAAACAGTTGCTTTTTTAATATCTTGCATCACAATAAAGTAGGGTGGGCAAAGTGCTATTATCTAGAATTATCAAAAAAAAATAAACTGTCTTTGCCCACCCTACAACCTTCCTATATCCAATAAGGTACAAATTGATCCCCCTAAATCCCCCTTAATAAGGGGGACTTTGAGGTTGAGGAGCGTACCTCATAACTGCGATAAACGCTATAAAGTAGGGTGGGCAAAGTGCTATTATCTAGAATTATCAAAAGAACCAAACGGTTTTTGCCCACCCGACAAGCTGACGGCTGACCGCTGAATGCTTAGAATAGAAAGTAGGGTGGGCAAAGTGCTATTATCTAGAATTATCAAAATAAATAAACGGTCTTTGCCCACCCTACAACCTTATCATTTTGATACCCGATGAATAATGCGATACACAATTAACCCAGCGATCACACCAACTACCACATGAAATAGCACAAACACGACACTGTAAGTCAAGCAAGGTGTAAAACCAGCGGTGGGGCAATCTAAGGATTGTTTAGGGTCTAGTTGGGCGATAATAGACTCTACCGGTTTACCAGCAGCTTGGGAAGAAATACCACTGACCGCTAAACCAATACCCACCGAGGCAATCCAACGTTCTAATCGTTTCTCTTGTTGTGCTTGTTCAGTCTCCACAATGCCTCGGATACTACCAAGCATCTGGTCAAATAATTGCTGACCCGGTTTGAGATAATTGAGGTTGACTTGAATCTGATTTTGAAACAGCTTGGTTCTTTGGTTGAGGAAGTATTCCAAAAACTCGATATTATCGTCTTTGAGACTATATTCGCGGATTTTTTCTAGCCAGTAGTCATAGTTGGCGGCATTGGTAGCGATCGCAGTGTTGTGATCCTCCATGTCTCGCAGATAACCAGCATAGTCAAAGGTCTTGGATGGCATCTCGGTCAGTTTTTGCTTCAGTTGCTCTAGCCGTGTTTCTCGCTCTGTTGGCAATTCCTTGAAGCGTTGAACGTCTTGTTCTAGTTGCCCATATAGCTCTCTAGTTTCGCGATAACACCAACGAGATTCATGATAAGCAAACAGGATTTTACTGCGACAGCACAATAGATTGAAAAATGACAAAGACGTCTTTTCAACCAGCTTTAAGGTTTCTGGGTGACGGTTTAAGCAGACCAGAAGGTGACATTGCTCCGTTGGTTTCTCCTTACCGTTGTCATAGGCAAAAATTGGGCTACCAAATAACTGCCCAAATGCGCTAAATTCAGGTTTTTGGTCGGTTCCCTGGAAAAAAGCATCCACACAGGCATCGGCTAACTTTCTATCTTCATCGGGACTGCCCACTGGTTCGCCATAGAGCACTAAGGTTTGTCCCAAAGAAGCTTGAATAGTGCTGGATAGGAGGCACCCTTGGGGATTTAACCGACTAAATTGACTGGCTGCAACGGTGACATTCTGGTAATAGAGGGTTAGGTCAAGGGCATAGGTGTCATGAATTTGTCGGGGATAGACCTCTACTGTTAGGGCAGAGCCTTCTATTTGCAATGGTGGCGTATAGGTTAAGCGACCATTCCCTGGGAGTAAGTCTACGTGATCGCTTGTGATCCCTGTTTGGCTTGGAGGGGATTGTAATTTTTCCGGTAAAGATTTCAGGTCTGGGATAGCTAGGGGTTCGCTGAGGTTAGCACAGTGTTGCCACAACTGATCCGCATCCTGTCGCAACTGTCCCAGTTCTTGGCTGAGGTCTTGCCAGAGATGGAAGGCATAAAGGGTGACGCTGGGGTTTTTGATTGGCAAGGCGGTGTCAGTCATCAGCCTTTGGGATTTTTGGGTTTTTCGGTTTCTTCAGTAGAACTCTTGCGGAGGGCATTAATCAGAGTTTCCTTTAAGTTTTTTTCCTCTTCGGCTTTAGTTTCATCAGTGGGGAAAGTGCCTCCAATTCCCTTCTTATCAATTGTTTTACTAGCAAGTAGAGCTATCAAAGCATTATTAATGTCTGAGTGAGAAGCACACCACCGAGAAATCCCATTGGCTAGCTGTTCCGTATCACTTGGTAATGAAGTAATTAATTCTTCTAGGTCCGTTCGTTCTGAGTCTTTAAACAACTCAGTTTTGGTATCCAGTAGTTGTTTAAAAGCAGATAAAAATAGATAATTTTCAGCTTTCATAGTCTTAACTCCTATTGACCAATCCCACAGAATGCAGCCCAATAAAATGGTGAATTAAAGGGTTTATCGCTGTTATCAAAATTGTGAAGCATAGCCTTACTTACGTATTTCTGAACAAAAGTCGCAGGCAAATTATCAATGTACTCCTCTAATTCTTCTTTGCTGCTATCCCGCAGCCAGAGTTGCGCTTGGTTAAGGGCAACTGCTAAGGACATGTGGTAGTTTAGCAGATTATCATAAAATTTAATCATCAACAACGCTGTCGATAAATCGTTTACCGTCCACAGGCTACTAACTACTGCTGGACTACCCGCAACTAGGAAACCACTGGGTAAACCAATGTATTCATCGCTACTGTTACTAAAGTCGATTAATCCGGTTTCGCAAGCAGAAAGGGTGACAAGGCGACATTGTTCTAATTTTAGGGCAAAAATTTCCCCTAAGGTAAGAAATCCATCTTCTGTAGTTTTGTCTTGGACTACCTGTTCTGTTTTAGTTTCCGCTAAAAGGAGTGCTGATTCTACAGGTGATTCTGAGTTGAAGTAACCATGACAGGAAAAGTGGCAACAGTGGGCTGTTGTCAAGTTCTGATTTACTTTGACAGCAGCTTCCTTTGCGTCTTGGCTGGCTAAGACTTCAGCATCCTGGAAAAATGATTTAATCACTTCTACTTCTAGGTTAGTGTAAACTAAATCATCAGTAGGGTTTTGAACCGCAAACAACTGGGTAAAGTCCGGGCGTTTTCTGGTTTGAACAAGTTGGAGTAGTTGACAGCTAGGGGCATAACTTACCCCTGCTGGAAAGCGATCGATCAGAATTTTATATTTACCTTCTCCCTGCTGACTGTTGATAGGTAAAGCATGAAGGGGGAACAAATGTAAATACTGATGGGGGATTAAAATTAAGCGATCGCACTCTGGGGGGATTTGCTCAATGATGTCATCAATGTGTATAATTTTTGCAAGCAAATGTAGACGGGTAGTCAGGCGACGTTGCCAATGGTATTTTTTGTTGTAGTAGGCTCTGAGATACCCATTTACCGATTTTTGAAATTTTTTGAAGTCTTGTGGTTCAGATTGCCAAACTATGGGTTGTTGAGTTTCGCTGGTAAAGATGAAAGTGAGCAGCTTATCCCCTGTAATGTAAAATTCTACAATGGCAGTATGGTGATCCAGCTTCTGCTGAAATTGCTCAAACTTAAAGCTAGAACCGATAGGTAAATATTGCTCTTGTAATTCATTCCGCTGCTGTCGCAATTCTTGAAGATGTTGTGCTAATACTTTTGGATTCTCAGCTTTACCCTGTTGGATTTTATCCTGACCTGCCGCTATTTCATCCCTGTATTGTTGTAGTTGAGTAGCAACATCTACAGGAAAGATAGTTTTCAGGTCACGGCTGATAATCTTTTCAACTAAATTGCCGGTTTTGCTCCGTTCAACATATTCAATGGCTGCGGTGATCTTAGTTAAGTCTAGGCAAGTTTCTACCATGCCTCGATAGACTCTATTCCATTTTTCAGCTAGTTTGGTCTTGTAGTCTTCTACTCCAGAACCATAAATAATTTCATCTCGCAGGAATTCTACGGTTTTAATGGCAGCATCAAAAGCCTTGTAAGCTTCAGGGAAATTTTGAGCATCTTGGTAAGCAAAACCGAGATTGTTTTGAGTCAATGCCCATTTTTTTGGAAAAGCTTTACGGGTGAAAACGTCTTTTGCCAATTGGTAGCAAGCGATGGCATCTTCTAGATTTTGTGCCTTCTGACCTGTGATTCTGTTAAAGTAAGCACCACCGAGATTGATTTGAATCGTTGCCCATTCAATAGGAAAAGGTTCACGGGTGCGTACTTCTAAAGCCAATTGGTAGCAAGCGATGGCATCTTCTAGGTTTTGTGCTTTATCCCCTGTGATTCGCTCAGAGTAAGCACTACCGAGATTGTTTTGAGTCATTGCCCAATCAATAGGAAAAGCTTCACGGGTGCTTACTTCTAAAGCGGATTGGTAGCAAGCGATTGACCGTAGGTCACGCTACGCGAACGCATCTTCGAGGTTTTGTGCTTTATCCCCTGTGATTCTGTCAGAGTAAGCATTACCGAGATTGTTTTGAGTGGTTGCCCAATCAATGGGAAACCCTTGACGGGTGCGTACTTCTAAAGCGGATTGGTAGCAAGCGATTGACCGTAGGTCACGCTACGCGAACGCATCTTCGAGGTTTTGTGCTTTATCCCCTGTGATTCGCTCAGAGTAAGCACTACCGAGATTGTTTTGAGTCGATGCCCAATCAATGGGAAAAGCTTCACGGGTGAAAACTGATAAAGCGGATTGGTAGCAAGCGATTGACCGTAGGTCACGCTACGCGAACGCATCTTCGAGGTTTTGTGCTTTATCCCCTGTGATTCTGTTACGGTAAGCATTACCGAGATTGTTTTGAGTACCTGCCCAATTAATAGGAAAAGCTTCACGGGTGCTTACTTCTAAAGCCAATTGGTAGCAAGCGATTGACCGTAGGTCACGCTACGCGAACGCTTCTTCGAGGTTTTGTGCTTTCTGATCTGTGATTCGCTCAGAGTAAGCATTACCGAGATTGTTTTGAGTCATTGCCCAATCAATAGGAAAAGCTTCACGGGTGAAAACTGATAAAGCCAATTGGTAGCAAGCGATCGCATCTTCTAGGTTTTGTGCTTTCTGATCTGTAATTCTTTCTAAGTAAGCATTACCGAGATTGTTTTGAGTCATTGCCCAATCAATAGGAAAAGCTTCACGGGTGCGTACTTCTAAAGCCAATTGGTAGCAAGCGATTGACCGTAGGTCACGCTACGCGAACGCATTTTCGAGGTTTTGTGCTTTATCCCCTGTGATTCTGTTTGAGTAAGCAAGACCGAGATTGTTTTGAGTCGATGCCCAATCAATGGGAAAAGCTTGACGGGTGCTTACTTCTAAAGCGGATTGGGAGCAAGCGATGGCATCTTCGAGGTTTTGTGCTTTATCCCCTGTGATTCTGTAATAGTAAGCAATACCGAGATTGTATTGAGTCAATGCCCATTTAATAGGAAACCCTTCACGGGTGAAAACAGTTAGTGCCACTTCATAGCCAGTGATGGCAATTTCAATATTTTTAGCTTTGTCACCCAAGGGGAATTGCTGAATTAGATTGCTGAAATTGACAATAACTGCTGCTAGGGATTCCGCTTCATCTGCTTCCGCTTCCGCCAGGGCAGTTGTTCCCAAAGCCCGCAATAATTCTGCTAACTTCTGATTAAGTTTGTCTGTATTGTCTGCCAGTAATGGGTAAACTACCTGGGCGTCACCACTACTGTCTGCGGTTGCTAGTAGTACCTCTAAGAGAAAGTCAAGTTGGGCATCAGATCTGTTGCGATTCACCCCCATCAACCGCTCTACAAGAGTTATTACAAAATTAGACAACCGCTTGACAATATTCATTACAAAATTCAACTAATTTAAATCGCCCTGGATTCGCAAATTTTCCGCCACTGCCAGCATTGTCTGCTGCAATCCCGTATCAACCAAATCCCGGTAGCTATTCAAAATATGAGAGACTTCTTGATCATTAGACTCCGCGAGTAGTTGGTCAATCAACTTTCGATAGGCTTGGAGGCGTTCTTCGTTCATGGGAGTGACAGGTCAGTCAATATACTATTTCTATTTGAGTTGTGAACGGAATCTCTTAGGGAAAGCCAAGAGGCAAGAGGCAAGAAGCAAGATTTAATAATTTATAGCATTTATCAATAAATCATGACAATCAATCTTAATTTATCGTAACACCAAACACTCCTCGGATATCTTGACACTGCTCCGAAGTCCCTACTCCCTACGGTGCGCTTTCCGTAGGCGAATTAAATTCGCCACGGGTCGCACCGCTCCCTAAACACTAAGAGACAAAATTTCACCCACTTTATAATCCCAAATATCAGATACCTCAATCTTCAGTTGATAATTAGAATCAAAGTAACTATCGATATACTCAGCAGGTATAATTATTTTCGTCTTATACTCACTTACTGTTGGATGATACCCAAAGGGAATACACTCAAAATGAGTTTTATCCCGGTCAAGGTTATCCAATTTTTTGGTTTTCGTTGGATCCATTCCCTCCCGGAGAGTTAAATCAACAACGTGAGATTTAACCGCCATTTCCGTACTACGATCAATAATCTTAATTTCAACTCGATTAAGCAGAGGTTGCTCCCGGTGTATTGCATATTCCAGCACCACAGGATTTCCTGGTACACAGCTACCAACCTGAGTTAACGATGGTGAAGCAGCTGGAGCGTGGGGTTGGTAGAGTAGCATTGGGTGAATATGTGGATCGAACCCCCATTGAGTCACCTTAGGATTTGCTAATTGATATTCTAAAGAATTATTAGTACCTATCCTAATCTCAAAATGCAAATGAACCACATTAGTTTCTCCACTTTTTCCCATTTTGCCGATTAACTGACCAGCACTAATCGCTTCTCCATGTTTTCCTTGTTTCCAATCACTAACAATCGGCAAACTGCTGTCTTTGTCGAGATGACAATACCACGTATAAAAATACTTGACTGTTTTGCCATGGTAAGTAAACGGTGTCGGAAACTGATGACTGAGCATCACCGTAAAACCAGCACCAGAGTATTCCCGGTATCCCCAAAAAACCCCGTCATAGGCAGCAATAATATCATCATCACCAGCCTGACCATCCATTTCTCCAATATCAATACCACGGTGAAAGTCTGAGGAGACAGAATCGATTTCTGTACGACACATAAACGTCGATCCAATATGACGGAAATCTTTACCAGCCACAGGAAATACTGTCTGGTCGTGCAAAGATTTCATTGCTGCCTTAAGAGCATCATAGTTAGGATTGTTGGACATAATTTTAACATTAAATAAGGAACAGGGAACAGGGAACAGGGAGTAGGGAGTAGGGAGTAGTGCGTAGGGTGCGTTAGGGGCGGACTTGCCCTTATTTTTGGCCTCGTAGCCAGGGTTGGTATAGTCCGCCCCGTAACGCACCACTGGGTCTGGAACTTGCTGCATAATTAAAATTATACCAAAAAAAATGATATTAAAAAATAAAATTATCTAGCCTATTATCGGTCAAATAACTTTTTTAATTAACCCTAAAACTTCCCAAAAAAACTTTCTTAAAAACCTTGACAAATAATTTTATAATCATTACAATAATCAATATAAACCAAGTTGAACTTTTTCACTATGTCAGACAACTTTACTCGCAACTTCAAGAAACAACCTACTCAGCACACTCTCAAAGGTCCTCGTCAATCAGTAATCCATAGTATGCAGATGCTTTATGCCCTAGGCTATGCGGAGATTGCGGAGTGGACGCCTCTAGAACCGACCGATATTCCAGGTGAAGTGATGACTACTATGACCAAGTATTGGTTGTTGCCATAACACCTTGTCTTGATGCAGTCGCTCATGGGGGAAACCCCCAAGACCGCGCTGCATCGCTAAAATTCTGGGGGGTTTTCCCCCCCGGGGGCCTTGGGTTTCGGAAATTTCTGACATATGTGATTGACATAGCCGTGGATAGTATTTCTACGGCTATTTTTTTAGGAAATTAAGAATTTAGAATTTAGAATTGGGAATTAAGAATTGAGAATTGGGAATCGGGAATCGGGAATCGGGAATCGGGAATCGGGAATTGGGAATCGGGAATGGAATACTTATGGTTTAGTAATTTTGGATCACAACATCATCAAAGGATGATAAAATTATTAGTTATAGGGTTTATAGGATTTATGAGGTACGCTTCTCAACCTCAAAGTCCCCCGAGCGAGCAATCCCTCGCTCGGGGGATTTAGGGGGATACCTTTGTACCTGATGGCATAGAGAATTGCTATATAATGAGCTAATAAGCTAATACAGCGTTTTCCATAACTAAGAGGTACATAGGATTTTTTACCTATTACCTATTACCTATTACCTATTACCTATTGCCTATTACCTATTGCCTCTTGCCTCTTGCCTATTGCCTTTTACCTCTTACCTGCTCCCTACTCCCTACTCCCTACTCCCTACTCCCAATTCTAAATTCTAAATTCTAAATTCTTAATTCTAACAATCGCGATCGCTTACCACTCCATCAGGTAAAATTGTATTGCACAGTTCCATAGTTTCCCAGGGAATAGTTTCCCCATCAATTCCCTTAAAACTTGCTCCCTTTACGTTCGTTCCCTTGAAGTTAACCTCTTTGAAAGTAGCCGCTGTTGAAAACGATGTTATTGAATTTGTTTTGAACGTACATTCCACAGGACCGAAACAAGCTCTTTCCAGCACAGCCTTTTCAAGGTTAGTTTGGTCTAGAATTGCTCCCCCAAGATAAGTATCAGATAGGTTAGCGTTGGTGAAGTTAGTAAAATTTAGATTAGCCCCTTTTAAATTAGCTCCCTGTAAATTAGCTTTCCTCAAATTAGCTCCTGCTAAACTTGCTCCCTGCAAATTAGCCCCCTTCAGTATTGCTCCTTCCAACCGACTGTTGCTTAAATCAGCATTAGCTAGATTAGCTCCTTCTAAATGAGCATAGGCCAAATTAGCACTCTGTAAATGTCCATTACTGATTTGGGCAGCTTGAAACTTACCACCTTGGAGATTAGCGTAATCTAGATCAGCCTCAATCAGGTTTGCTCCCTTGAAATTTGCTACCATTAAATCAGCATATTGTAGGCTAGCATTGCTCAGATTAGCATTCCTAAAATCAGCATACTGAAGCTTAGAATTTTGCCATTGACTTTTCTCACAATTTGCTCCCTCAAAGTTAGTGCCTTTGCCATGAATATGTTGCAAATTTGCTCCTTCTAGCTCAGCAAAATGAAAATTGAGCCCCTGTAGATGTACCCCCTCTAATACACAAGCTGAACACTCACCCCTCTCTAGCAGATACTGTAGATCCGGAGGTTGAGGGTAATTTAATTTAGCGATCGCACTCCCTAAACTCAGAAATCCTGCCAAAGCTAACAGTAACAGTAACTGCTTCATTTTAGTTATCCTTTTTATAGAAAATATTTTGAGTTGTGAACATAGGATTGATGGTAAAAGGGAGCAGGGAGCAGGGAGCAGGGAGCAGTGAGCAGTGAATAAGGAATCGGGAATAGTGTCAAGATATCCGATAATTTTTTAGTATTATGATAAAGCAATGCAGCACTTTTGAAATTAGCAAAAAATTATAATAAACTTCCCACACTTCCCACACTCCCCACACTCCCTACTCCCTACTCCCTACTCCCTACTCCCTACTCCCTACTCCCTACTCCCTACTCCCTACTCCCTTTCCTATATATTATTTGCTAATACATGAATAACAATTGCCACCAAACCAATAAGCGTCATATACTTTACCCCTCCTTGTTTCCAATACAGTAGGGCATCATTCACCAAGGATATCATAGCAATTACAACTAATAAATTTAAGCCCCGGAAGGGAACTAATGTCGGATTAACTAGCAGTACTAATAATTCCACACCCCAAACATAGACTACACTCATAAATAACACTAAACTATAACGATTAAGTCCTATGATCAGGCTATAGCGAGAAATAAACCAACTTAACGTACCAACTAACAGGCATCCCAGCAAAAAAGCCACCGCACTAAGGGGTTCCATTAACAAAGCAGCAGCAGCGGAAAGCACAATATAACCACCGGATCGTACTGATGACTTTTGGTAAATCCAGTAACCTAAGAGCAGTACTATCCCAAATTGAAACATCGGATAATTGAACTCAATATCCAGTTGATCGGCATAGGCAGGATGAACAATATTAAAATCGAGATCGAGCCAAGACCAACCCAGCCAATAAATTGTCGCCACTATTCCCCCTGTAAATAGGGTAGTGATACCAATACCTTGTAGAACCTTCAACCGCTTCTGTTTAAGCCAACTAAAGGCAATGATAGCGGGGAGCAAACTACCGGTCAGACTATCCTGGGATAATTCCATCCAGCCTAAGCTGTCGTATAGGATGGCAATCGGATAAACTGAAAATAGGGATATCATTGCCAAAATATACATTGGTGTTCGAGGTTTGGACGATTGTTTAAAGTAGCATTGATAAAAAGCATATAAAACAAACGCCAATCCAATTAAGCTAATCCCCCACATGGGCGACAAGATTAGGCTTACCACTAAAAGCCCTGGAACAATAATTCCCCCTGGGATTACCCCTTCAGTTTTTTTGTAATGAAGGGCTGAATAAGCCCCAATCAGCAAGGCTAAACGAGTGATTTCTGACGTATTGATGGTTTCGAACATACTTTTTGTTTGGTTCTTTTCTGTTTGAATCGTTTCTGTTTGAGTCGTTTCTGTTTGAGTCGTTTCTGTTGGTTCCTTTGCTGTTTGTTCTTTTTCTGTTTCGGTTTTGGTACTGCTTCCAATTTTGCAGCCTGGACTAAGGTTTGGAATAAACTTAAGAGTTCTTGGGCTTGAGGAGTATGGATATTGACAGCTCCCACCAACAGAATCTTTGGCTCCTTTATGGTTTCGGTAATTTGGGTTAGTAAGGTCGTCCCAGGAGCATCCTTAAAAGGAGTAGAGTCACCCAGTAACACTAAACGTTCTGGTTCACTAGCGAATAACTTCTGTACTTCCGCTTCGCAGCTTCCGATGGTAACCACTCGATCAAAGCTCAAGCTCTTAGCAAGATTGGCGAATAACGCTACTCGTGGTAGTCGATCGGAACGGTTGTTGAGTAAAACCACTTTGGCGTGGTCAGGATATTGGTTAAAAATGCGATCGCAAAGTAAATTAAAGCTTTCCCTGTCATTGACCGCAAACAAGTTAGCCCAAACGATGCCAGTATCTCGCCAATTAAAGGATTCCAGTTTCAGAGCACTCTCATCATTGAGAGTCTGCCACATAGCCTGAACCGCCCGTTTACGAGGAACTCCCAATAGCTTTCCTACTTCTAGTGCGATCGCAACATTATCTTCTATAGCCACAGCACTAAATCCTTTCAGGTCTTCAGCCATCACGTCACTAGCATTAGCTGCAATCAATTTAGCGCCCCTTTGTTTAGCTTCCCTGTTGAGAATATCCAGTAATACAGGATTTGATTCAGCCGTGATCACAATACCATTTTCAGGAATAGTCACTGCTAGGGAATGGGCAATTTCTTCCAGAGTTTCCCCTAAATATTCTGGATGGTCGTAGCGAACATTAGTAATGATGCTAACGTGAGAGCGCATCACTTTTTTTTCCAGCCATTCCGCATAGACTGGGTTAATCGCCATACATTCCATCACCACCGCTTCTACCTGCTGGCGAAAAAAATAGCGCATCACTGCCACTTGCTCGTTAACATTGGCATAGCCTTTTCGCGGCCAAATAGACTCTTTACCATTGGGATGGAGAATATGGGTAGTGCTACCAGTAATCTTGCCAAACGTTTTATACCCTGCTGCCCTAACAACTGCTGCCACATAGCGGGTCACCGTGGACTTACCTCGAATGCCATTAACATGAACCCGATACAGAATTTGATCCCGTTTTTGACGAAATTGCCAATAGGAAACAAGTAAATATAAAATGTAGACTACCAAGCTGGCTAGAGTCAGTAAAAAAGGCAAAGCCTCCTTGAACATCTCAAACTTAAGCCTCCCAATGATTCACTACCAATATTTAAGACTGAGGCTGAAAAGCTCGAAAGGTTAGGTGCAGTTTCACTAGACCAGAGGTCCCAGTCAACCGTAAAAAGTCAAGGGCATGAGGCACCGAAAGCTGAATCGGATTGTTCAGATAATGGGGCTTTTCCCAACTGACACAGGCAAAGTCATCGAACATTGCTAGCCCCTTTCCTTCTTGGGGAGGATAGTGACGCAACCAGAGCATCACAGCACGAGGATTATCTCTTTTAGGATTGGCCACCTGCTCCTTTGGCTTATCCTCAGGCATTGCTAAGTCTACCACAATCCGTTCCCAGTCAAAAGTATGACCAGGGTGAGTAAATACAGTCCTATCCCCAAACCCTTGCTCCCCTTCACTGGCACGATAGCGGACTTTCAGCTCTATCGGACCGGCATTTTCCCCCCGTACATATCCCACCATCGTCAGGTCTTTCTGAGGGCGATCAAGGGCATCTCCAAATACCCGTATCCGATGACGAAAAGGAACCACAGCCACCTCACGATTGCGATGCGATCGCTCTAGACAAATCCCGGTGATACCTCGATAGGCTCCTTGATAACAGGGAAAGGATGTCTTCCCTGTCGTAGATACCCCCCAGCGGTTGAGGTCTTGTTCATTGGAGTCCATGTCCCAATCTTCTGCCTCACCAAACCCCATTAAATCCCGCCCTAAACGGAGTTGAGAGACGTCACCAGCGCTGACTTGCACCTGATATAGAGAGGCTTCACTCGGAGCCAGCCCCCGCAAATCCACTACTCCCCAGCCATCTTGATTGATCATGACCGGAACATCTATACTGTAGTCTTGAATACTGTAGTCTTGAATGCTGACATCAGACCCATCAGCCCCTTCCAGAGAAACCCAGCCCCGATTTAGATAGGGATAAACCAGCACTCCATCCTCAGAAAACTCCCCAATCCTCCGGATAAACCGATTGGCTAGGTCTCCCCCTATCAGTTGAGGACGATAGTCTTCCAAATAAATCGGAATAACCTGGAGCCTCCTCACCTCTTCATCCTCGATATCCACCAAGGCTACCAATTCCAGTAAGGTCTCCAGGCGATCGGAATCAAACACCAAGTTACCAAGGCTATAAAATAAAGGCACACCCTGACGAAACCCTAAGCCTTGAGCCACATGGGGATGGTGTCCCACCACTAGCCCTGCTCCAGCACTCGCCACTTGGTCTATCAGACCCCTCCCATAAGAAGTGGGGGCATAGGTGTATTCAGTACCAGTGTGGACTTGGACAATCGGGAAACGCCCTTGCTCTCGTTCCTGGGCAATTAGGGATTTTACTGTTGCTATGTCCCGCAAGTCTGCTGCACCCCCCTGATGGTCGCTAGCCACAAACTGTAGGGGTTCTCGATAGCGATCGCCTGCAATGGAGGTAAAGGAAAATAGGCTGTAATTGGTATTGCCCAATTGTCGGTGATCGGGTTCCTGGGCTGCATGTGGGGTAAGTCCAGCGCCACTGTAGGCCAGGCCAATAGTTTGTAACTGCTCCAGAGTGGTAGTCAAACCAGAAGCTAAGTAGTCCCAGAGGTGATTATTCCCTAGAGCGACATAATCAACCCCTAGTTTGCGCAGCTGGCGGACTGATTCAGGAAGGGTAAAAAAACTATAGGGTTTCGCCCAGTGGGGGGTCGTCGGGTCATCCAGGACAGGGGTTTCCAGATTGACACTACGAAAATCACTGACCTTAGCTTGGAACAGAGGCTGTAAACCTTCTAACACCTTGGCACTGCCCCGTCTCGGATGGGATGCTTGAATCAGCGCATCAGGGTTATTTTTAGGAATCCGATTGCGGGGGGTATTCTGTTCTGGGTCGAGAAACCGCCTACCCATTGCTACGTCTCCCCCGAACAGAAGCCTGGCCTCCGAATCTGTCCGTTTTACCAGGGCAATCGGCTCTACTTCCACTTCCGAAACTGTCAGGGGTAAGGCCAGAACTAGAGGAATCACTTCCTGGTAATAGTCAGGAGCATCAATTTCCAACAGGGCATTATGACGGGGCATCAACATAAAGCGATACTGCCCTGATGGATTAGTAATTGTTTCTGCTTGCCCTAGGCGAACCGGAATATTACCCAGAGGCATACCCCCCGTTCCCAGGATTGTTCCCTGCACCTGGAGGGGGGTATGGTGATACTGACGGCCTAGATTAATTTCTTGAACGACTAAGGTATTTAACCATTCCCGGAGAGACCAGGCTTGGGCTGATCCAGGGTAAGGCCATAAAGTGAAGCACAGGACTATTACAAAACAACAAACTCCTCCACCTACTGCACGGATAGTGAATTTTCTAGGCCACTTCCTAGGCCATTGCATCAGATTCGCCAGCATCTCCCTTAGTGCTACAATCCACATTTACCACTTCAAAATGTAGTATTTATAATTACAGCAATCAAAAGAAGAATCATGACTAAAAAAACCTCAAATAGAATCTAAAACAATGCCTTTATCATAGTTTAAGCTTGTAGCTGGTAGGGTGGGCAAAAACGTAAGCATTCAGCTGTCAGCCTTCAGTAATCAGCTATCAGCTATCAGCTATCAGTAATCAGCTTATGCCCGTAGCGCAATCGGTGCTTTTAGGCGCGCACCTATAGCGAATTTAATTATTAATGGGTCAAGCGCACCTTTGAATAAAATAAGCTGAAGGCTGACGGCTGACGGCACCTCAAGTAGCGTGGCCTACGGCCAATCACTGACGGCTGACGGCTGATAGCTGAATACTTACGCAAAAACAGTTTGGTTTTTTTTATAATTGTAAATTATATTACTTTTCTCTACCTACTTTAATCACTATTTTGTTTACACGCAAGTCCCTAAAACAATTCCGTGATCACAGTTTCAGGGCGCGGTATTATATCATGATTCGTGACTTAGTACAAAAATAAATATATAACGTTTCTGTCAAACTGGGGTCGTAAGCATTCAGCCGTCAGCCGTCAGTGGTCAGCTTATTGTATTCAAAAGCTGTTCGTAAAGTAGCGTGCCCATAGCGCTAATCGCTGATAGCTGATAGCTGATAGCTGATAGCTGATAGCTGATAGCTGATAGCTGATAGCTGATAGCTGATAGCTGATAGCTGATAGCTGATAGCTGATAGCTGATAGCTGATAGCTGATAGCTGATAG
>NZ_JAAHHC010000042.1:0-55121 GCF_010672265.1 Moorena sp. SIO3A2 | reverse complement strand
AATTCTAAATTCTAAATTCTAAATTCTAAATTCTAAATTCTAAATTCTAAATTCTAAATTCTAAATTCTAAATTCTAAATTCTAAATTCTAAATTCTAAATTCTAAATTCTAAATTCTAAATTCTACTAACCTTTACCAAAATGAGTGATACTTTTTCCTAAAGCTTATTCAACAATTGGTATAGTAGAGTTAACTCGCAAGAAATTATCTAAATCTCCATAGGTTCCAGCGTAGGTAATAGTGGAATTATCATAACCTTTGAGATTTACAGTGTGTTGCTTGAAGTTAAGCTCAGACTTTCCGATTTTAGAAACGTAACGGTATGTATCCTCCCCTAGGGCAATATCTAGACCAAGTTCCTTGGTGGCAGATTCGAGGCGAAAAGCGGCAATTACAGTATCCCCAACAGCAGTGTATTCTGGGCGATCGCCACTACCAGTGGTGTTACCAACAATAGCATAACCGGTGTTGATTCCAGTACCAATTCGCAGTGGGAAGGGCAGAGGATATTCCTTAGAGAGATTGGTAGTCATTTTGTTGAGGTCATTGACTGCTTGCAAAATACTCATGGCTTCTTGATCACTGACCCCTTGAGAGCCATGAAACCAAATCGCCATAATCGCGTCACCGATGTATTTATCTACCCAACTGCCACACCTTTTCAGAATTTCTCCAGACTCCCGGAACCAACTACCAATTGCCACTGAGAGGGTAGTTTCATCTAACTGGTGGGTGAGTACGGTAAAGTTTCGGATGTCCACCACCATCACAGAAATCAGGCGGCGCACGTGCAATATTGACGTTTGGGTATCTTTATGTATAGGTTCGGATGGTTCAGTTTTATGAGCCTTGGGTGGGCAATAAAACTCCAATTCTGTCTGACCAAAGGTAAGATGATCGCCATTGCGCAAGGTCACCGGAATACTGACTCTGCGTCCATTGACAAATGTACCGTTACGGCTGCCTAAATCAATAAGATAGAAATCACCGTTTTCGGTACACTGCAACATCGCATGGTTTCTGGAAATCCAGCGATCTGAAAGTACAAAATTGTTATCATAACTACGACCGACGGTCCAGCAATTACTACCAACTAATGGCATATACTGATCGTCAGAGTCGGTAGGCATAAGTAGGTAAGGGGTGGATCGCAAAGTCACCACAGATATAGGAGCAACAACAGGGTTAACGGAGAGGTTGATCATTGCATCAATTTTCCAAGATTTCCCCTGATCAGGGAAGGATAGCGCAGAAGTTGGAGAAACAATAGCAGCAATAAGTTACTGACTAGTTACTGCTAATCGAGCTTGAGTATGCTGCTGTCAAAAACCCAGCAAGACTCAGAAGCTGACCCTAGTAGATACATTCACAGGATGATGGAGTCATTTCGGAATAACCATCACAATGACAATGGTCAAAACTTACCTAATATTTATATATATATATAAATATCTATATATAAATAAATGAATAAGGCTTCCGAAGAAGCCCACACTGTACCTTTTAGGGTCAGTGTCTGGAGTCATCATGCTAGGTTAGCTGCCAACCAAAAAAGACTATCTACCACGATTGTACTCAAAACGGCTCCACTAAACGTCCACCAATGGGGCTGTTCTTTTGTCAATGACCAAAGACCAACTATTCCTAGCGTAGCAACCAAAAGCACTGCCCAGCTAATTCCCCAAGGAGTTTGGACTTGTGCGATCGCATTTTGAAAGACTGGTTTTGCCAGGACTGGCTCTACTACCATCACCTGACGCCAGTAGGGAATTAGATTCGTCAAGTAGAAATAGATGTCGGTCATGGCTGTACCGAATAACGAACCCAAGTAAAACAGATTTCCTACCTTTCCCCAACCCCGCCACAATCCCCACAGAGCGAATGGTAGACCAATTGCCTCTACCGGTAAATGCAGTAGAGGTTCAGTCCGCAACCAACCCCAATATAGTGAACCAGCCAGCCAACTCCAGCTAAATCCCAACAGCAAGTCACCCCAGACTTGGGTTGATGGACGTTGGAGCAGTTTTATCCCTAGCCACACCCAAGCCAGGGTGATGACTAAACTCAACAGTGGGAAAAGGCGCACTAGGGGAGCTTGGAAGAACACTGGCACAGAAACCAGGAAGGAGGCGGCAGCAAATAATAGCCATCCTTGAGGATTACTCACTCCCCTAGGGGGTATCGATAGAAGTAGTTGCCCTAAATTATTAGAATTCCTTGGGGATATACCAGAAAACCAAGTATTTTTCAACAAAATTTTGTTATTTATCTTTAATTATCTTTATTCAACTTAATATATCATTACCAATATCCCCCCAGGGGGCATATTGGTAAGAGTACTTGAATGTGGTGGTTTATGGCAAGGGTTGAAATATAGCAGTTATAGCGCTACGCGCAAGGCAAGAGGCAAGAGGCAATAGGCAATAGGCAATAGGCAAGAGGCAATAGGCAAGAGGCAAGAGGCAATAGGCAAGAGGCAATAGGCAAGAGGCAATAGGTCTGACGGGGTGAACTCAAAAATTTATGGAAAATTAAGATTTGCTTAGCCATTGGTGATGCCCTACGGTCAGGGCCATGGCTATTGCTAGACTTTTTCCCGATTCCCGATTCCCGATTCCCGATTCCCGATTCCCGATTCCCGATTCCCGATTCCCGATTCCCGATTCCCGATTCCCGACTCCCGACTCCCAATTCCCAATTCCCGATTCCCGATTCCCGATTCCCGATTCCCGATTCCCGATTCCCAAAAAGGATGAAATATTAAGGTTTAAGGATTAAAGATCAAGATGGAATGGAATTGGGATAAGATAAAGAGTTTGCTAAGCATCCAGATTCCCTTGGCGATTATTGGTAACTTATGCCAGAATACCGATTGAATTCAGGCTGGCTGATTCAGCTACAGCAACCTCAATAGGGGAAAGAATGGTCTTATCAAAACGTCAATTTATCAATTTTTCTATCATTGCTGTCCTTAGCGCCTGCCTTACCTTCCCCTTGAAGGTTCTCGCCACAACTCCTGCCCCAGATGTCTTATCCTCAACCAGTACCACTGCCACAATTACTACGCCTCACATGACTATTTTTCAGGCGGTGGTGCTGGGTTTTGTACAGGGGTTTACGGAATTCCTGCCCATCAGTAGTACCGCTCATTTAAAAGTGGTACCTGTGGCCTTAGGCTGGGGTGATCCAGGGGTTGCGTTTACGGCTGTGATTCAACTAGGCTCGATTGCGGCGGTGGTGTGGTACTTCTGGGGAGACTTGAGTAAAGTCACTACTGGCGCATTCAAAGCTATCCGTACATCCGATTACCAATCCCAAGACTTCCAGATGGCACTGGGAATTGCGTTGGGAACCCTACCCATTGTCTTCTTTGGACTGCTGATTAAAATCTTTATCCCTGATTATGACAATTCTCCGATACGGAGTACCATGTCAATCGCCTATGTCTCGATTGTGATGGGTTTGTTGATGGGTGTTTCTGAAGTGGTGGGTAAGCGTAAGCGTAACTTTGAGGATTTAGGTCTTAAAGATGGGATCGGGATGGGCTTGGCTCAGGCGTTGGCTTTAATGCCTGGTGTCTCCCGGTCTGGCTCAACTCTGACTGCTGGTTTATTCATGGGTTTGGAACCAGCAACCGCAGCAAGGTTTTCCTTTTTGTTGGGCATCCCAGCGATTACCTTAGCTGGTTTAGTGGAGTTAGTCGGTTTGCTCAAAGATGGCATCGGGGATGCTGGCGCAATGTCACTGATTGTAGGGGTGATTTCATCAGCAGTATTTTCCTACGTAGCGATCGCATGGATGATCAGCTATCTCAAGAAAAAAGGTGTATGGATATTCGTCTGGTATCGGTTATTGTTTGGGATAGCAATTCTAGGTGGTATCATAACTGGGCTGTTACAAAATAGTTAGCGTCCGCAAGTGAATGAGTCAAAGCTCGATTCGTCCAGTATTAATCACAAAGGTTCTTCCCAACTCCATTGCCGCTGAGATTGGATTTGAACCAGGGGATTCTATTGTTGCGATTAATGGTAGCCATCCCCGTGATTTGATTGATTATCAATTCCTGTGTGCGGATGAAATTTTAGAACTGGAAGTGCTGGATGGGGCGGGTAAGACTCATGTGATCGAAATTGAGAAAGACTATGATGACGATTTAGGGCTGGAATTCGAGACAGCGTTATTTGATGGTTTGATTCAGTGCAATAATCGTTGCCCATTTTGCTTTATCGACCAACAACCACCAGGTAAGCGCCAAAGCCTTTATTTCAAAGATGATGACTATCGGCTTAGTTTTCTCTATGGGTCTTACTTAACTCTGACCAATCTGACTCAAACCGAGTGGGATCGGATCGAACGGATGCGTCTATCTCCTCTTTATGTTTCGGTTCATGCTACTGAACCGGATGTGCGCATACGGTTACTGAAAAATCCTCGGGCTGGGCAAATTTTAGAGCAGTTAAGGTGGTTTCAGGAGCGACGGCTGCAAATTCATGCCCAGGTAGTGGTGTGTCCTGGGATTAATGATGGCATTCACTTAGAACGTACTCTGCTAGATTTAGCGCAATTCTATACCGATGATCTGCCCGCAGTGGCTTCAACGGCAGTAGTACCGGTGGGATTGACTCGATTTCGACCCCAGGAGGATGAACTAATTAGTGTTACTGGGGACAAAGCAAGGGAAGTGATTGGTCAGGTTCAAAGGCTTCAGGAGAAATTTAAGCACGAGTTGGGGTCTACCTTTGCTTGGTTGGCCGATGAGTGGTTTTTGATTGCTAGAGAAGAGTTACCGACAGAATCGGATTATGGAGACTACCCTCAAATTGGAAATGGTGTTGGTTCGATTCGTCTGTTCCTGAAACAATTCCAAACTGCTGCTACTGAAAGGTTGCCTAAGGGTCTAGAAATCCCCCGGCGGGGGACTTGGGTGGTGGGTAATGCGGTGGAAAAAGCGTTTGAACCTGTGGTAGAGCGGTTCAATGCTGTGGCAGGATTGGAGATTAACATGGTTGCGTTATCTAGTGATTACTGGGGTCAGGAGATAACGGTTACTGGCTTGCTGACTGGACAGGATTTACTGAAGGGATTAACAGGAAAAGATTTAGGAGAAATGATTCTGTTACCTGGGTTGATGCTTAAGCATGGTGATACCCGGTTTCTGGATGATATGACTGTGGCAGAAGTGGCTGATCAGCTCAATACTCCGATTATTCCGGTTAATGGTGTTGAGGAATTGATCGATGGGGCAATAGGGAAGTTAGAAGTTAGAAGTTAGAAGTTAGAAGTTAGAATTTAGAATTTAGAATTTAGAATTGGGGATAGGCAAGAGGCAAGAGGCAAGCTAGCAATAGGTAAAAATCCTGTTTACCTGATTAATGGGAGAAGCGCTAGATCAGTTTTGCGATCGCAAATAGTTTAGTTTCGTAGGGTGCGTGATAAGACGGGCTTGCCCTCATTTTCTACGTAGCCAGTTTTGGGACAGTCCGCCGGAAATGAAACGGGCAAGATGCCCGTTCCACCAAGATGCCCGTTCCACCAAGATGCCCGTTCCACCAAGATGCCCATTCCACCCACCAGGTCAAACAGCTTTAATGAGATGCTAGATCAGTTTTGCGATCGCAAATAGTTTAGGAATCAGTAATTAGTAATAATTATAGCACTATTCCCGATTCCCGATTCCCTTTTTTTACTACTCCTAAAAAAATCAGATCCCATTCCGTTCCCGTACATTTTATTTAAAATACCTTTCCTCAAAAAAAATCATAAAAGCCCTTGACAATTAACAATATAATCATTATGATTATATTGTTAACAACAAGCAAAAGGTGACCAATATGGATTCCGAATTTCGCCCAAATCCCGAAAATAACCCTGAGGATATTACTCCTAGTAATAATCCTCAGGAATCTTCTCCAAAAAAATACCCTGTTAAGCACATTCTTAAGGGCTCCCGCAAGGCTATCATCAACACGATGCATAGCCTCTATGCACTGCGTTACGCCGAGATTTCTGAGTGGAGTCCTCTGCAACCGACGGGCATTCCTGGGGAATTTATTACGATGATGACGAAGTACATAACTTTGGGTTAACGGATTAACTTTCTGGGGGGCTTTGCCCCCTGGCAAAATCATCGAGTCTGCTCCCATGGAAGCAGGTCTTGATAGGGTTGAAAACGGAATCACTAATGGTCAATTTCCTAGCCGTAGATAGTATTTCTGCGGCTATTTTTTTTTAAGGGAGTAGGGAATTTAGAATTTAGAATTTAGAATTTAGAATTTAGAATTTAGAATTTAGAATTTAGAATTTAGAATCGGGAATCGGTAATTGGGAGTAGGTAATCGGGAATTGGGAATAGCGATGCGCTGCATCAAGAGGTGCGACCCGAACGCGCCCCGCGTCGGCTTTGCCTCAAGGTGCGCGTTCGGGTCGCACCTTGAGCGAATTTAATTCTTAATGGTAAGAGCGCATCAGACAGGGAATCAATGTAAAAGAAAACTGTACCTCATAACTGCGGGAAACGCTATAGTATCATAGATCTAGAGATTAAATAGTAAATATAATTGATCATGGCCGATTCTAGTTCCTTAAATAAACCAACTGTCTACTCTTCTGATGCTCCAAGCTGTGATGAGTCCCTAGTTCATCTAGATAATGTGTGGCAGGTGCAGAGTAAGGTTCTAGCAACGGAAAAAGCGCAACAGATGGCAGAGTTTTTTAGCGTTCTTTCCGACCCCCATCGGCTAAAGTTGCTTTCAGCCCTCGCACAGCAAGAGCTTTGTGTCTGCGACTTAGCAGCGATAGTAAAAATGGGGGAATCGGCAGTATCTCATCAGCTACGAGTATTGCGATCGCAAAAGCTAGTCAAATATCGCCGTCAAGGTCGCAACGTTTACTACAGCCTTGCCGATGAACATATTGTGACTTTTTATCGAGAGGTAGCTCAACACCTTGATCAAGGTTGATTATTGAGCACAGATAGGGGAAGAAGTAATATAGCAATTCTACGCCTTGTGAGGTACATATTTCCGGGTTTTAGGGACTATTAAGCCTTGTATATGCGAACAGATAAAAAATAATTGGTACCTCATAGTAATGAAAAATACTGTCAATAATTTATTTTGCACAGCTACTTACTATATAATTTGAATTATCTTTCGTCTGAATAGTCTTTCAGATATTCAGGAGATGTTCACAGTTAGATATTGCTATGGCAGAACACCATCATCATCAAGACTGCTGCAAGTCTGGGCATTGCATTGAAGCCGTTGCTGAGGTGACAACCCATGATCACTGCTGCGGCAACAGTCAAGGACAGGAGGTGACAACCCATGATCACTGCTGCGGCAACAGTCAAGGACAGGAGGTGACAACCCATGATCACTGCTGCGGGAACAGTCAAGGACAGGAGGTGACAACTCATGATGACTGCTGCGGGAACAGTCAAAGACAGGAGGTGACAACCCATGATGACTGCTGCGGGAACAGTCAAGGAAAGAATGAATTTAACTTGTGGCGCGAGTTAAGAGCGGTCGCGATCGCTACTCCCCTTTTGTTAATCGGACTGATTTTTCAAGATAGTTTACATCAGACTCCTTTTGGCATAGCTGAATATGCCATCTTGATTCCTGCTTACTTACTCTGTGGTTGGGGAGTGCTAACCACTGCGGGGCGAAATATCCTGGGGGGTCGGATTTTTGACGAAAACTTTCTGATGACCATTGCTACCATAGGCGCGATCGCTATTCACGAACTACCGGAAGCAGTGGGGGTGATGTTGTTTTACCAGGTGGGAGAATTGGTACAGGGGTCTGCGGTGGGGCGATCGCGTCGTTCGATTCGAGCCTTGCTGGAAGTGCGTCCCGATACTGCTAATCTGCTAGTTAACGGCGAGATAAAAACCGTTTCCCCTGATCAAGTTGCTGTTGGAGAAATGATTCGGGTACGCCCTGGGGAGAAAGTTCCCCTAGACGGTGAGATTATTGAAGGAAGTTCCCAACTGGATACTTCTGCCCTCACAGGAGAATCAGTCCCCCGTACTGTTCTAACAGGAGATCTGGTGTTAGCAGGGATGATTAACCAGTCTGGAGGGCTAACCATTCGCGTTACTAAGCCCTTTGACGAGTCTTCCATTGCCAGAATTTTGGACTTGGTGGAAAACGCCAGAAGCAAAAAAGCCGACACGGAAAAGTTTATTACTCGCTTTGCCCGCTACTATACACCCGTTGTGGTGTTTCTTTCCCTAGCAATTGCCCTGTTACCACCTTTGCTGATTTCCGGAGCAAGCGCCAGTACCTGGACTTATCGAGCCTTGGTGCTATTGGTGATTTCCTGTCCCTGTGGATTAGTCATTAGTATTCCTCTGGGCTATTTTGGCGGTATTGGAGGAGCAGCCAAGCGCGGTATTTTGATTAAAGGTTCTACCTTTTTAGATGCCCTAACTCAGGTGAAAACCGTCGTCTTTGATAAAACTGGCACCCTTACTAAAGGAAACTTTCGAGTCACCGATATTATTACCCACAATGGTTTGAGTCAAGAGCAACTACTAGAATTAGCTGCTCATGTAGAATCTGGGTCAAATCATCCCGTCGCCCAATCGATTCGACAAGCTCATGGCAAACCGATTGATAGTTCTAAGGTTGAAAATTATCAAGAAATTGCGGGACAGGGTATTTGCGCCCAAATTGATGGAAAAGTTGTGATCGCAGGAAACGATCGCTTACTCCATCGAGAGGGGATTTCCCATGATGTTTGTGTGGCTGATGGTACGGTAGCTCACTTAGCGGTGGATGGTGAATACAGTGGGCGTATCTTAATTGCCGATGAACTCAAAGAAGATGCTATCAATGCTATCCAAGCACTGCACCAACAGCAGATTAAAACTGTGATGCTGACAGGAGACAGTCAAACCATAGCTAATACTATCGCTCGAACCCTAGGGATAGATGATTTTCAAGCCGAACTTTTACCAGAGGATAAGGTGAATGCTTTAGAGAAGATCCTCACAGCAGTAAACCAAACTAACCATAAAACCGCATTTGTGGGAGATGGCATCAACGACGCACCAGTAATTGCTCGTGCTGATGTGGGCATAGCTATGGGGGGATTAGGCTCAGATGCTGCTATCGAAACCGCCGACGTGGTAATTATGACTGATGCTCCCTCTAAAGTAGCAGAAGCGATCGCGATCGCCCGCCGAACCCTAGGTATTGTTTGGCAAAATATTATTATTGCTTTGGGAGTGAAAGTCATCTTTATTGCTCTGGGTGCGATGGGGGTAGCAACTCTCTGGGAAGCTGTATTTGCCGATATGGGAGTGGCTCTGTTGGCGATTCTTAATGCTAGTCGGGTATTGCAGATAAGGGAGAATTGAAGATGAGGTTTATTTCAATTAGGTGAGGTACATTTTTTAGGGAGCAGGCAAGAGGCAAGAGGCAAGAGGCAAGAGTTACAAAATATTTGTACCTCATAAAAATAAAAAAAAGCTATAAATCTTTGAATGAATAGGAGTAGAGTGGGCATCCTGCCCGCTCCAAAAGATCAGGAACAGGCAAGATGCCTATTCCACAGATGCGACCCAAGGGCGATTTACTCGGCCATTGGAAAGCGCACCTACTATTAAAATCATTCCATTATTAAGCAACACCATTATTTAAGCTTTTAACTATCTTCATGCAACACATCTCGTGTAAACTGAGGAGCATCAGAAGGAATAGGGTTTTGTTGCATTCGCTCAACAAGTAACCTTAAAAAATCTTGTCTAGCCTCAATATCGGTAATCTTAGGAGGAATAACTTGAGGGGAAAGCTCCATCATAAGAATTAGGGGTAGATTAGTTAGTTACTTAAAGTTTAGCCTATACAAAGGTAAGCATATGCGCTAAGTGCAGGCTACGCCAACAGCTAATGCGCTACTGGCAATCCGTGCTTTTAGGTGCGACCCGTGGAAATTTAATGCTTCATGGGTCAAGCGCACCTAAGGAAGATGATTTTATTTATGCTTTCATTTGTTTTAAGGCTTCAGGTGAAGGGTATCTATTTACCTCAATCAACAATTGTCTTTCTAAAATGCGATCGCTACTATTAAACTGTAAAATTCTGGCTGTGACTTCCCCAATATCTGTTAAAGATTGAATCATTGCACCCTCAAGACGAAAATGCTCAGACCATTGCTCTCGTCTAGGATTAAAAAATCTCACCAGATCACCTGTGGGCCAAATAATTGACCCTAAATCTGTTCCTTTATTTAGGTTACAATACAAACAAGCATAGGCTAAATTTTCCGCAGTCGTTTCACCCCCATGCTTGACACTAATAATGTGGTCAAATTGACACCCACCGCTATCCTGTTCAGAAATCAGACAATATTCACACAAACCTTTAGCCCGCTGACTGACTAATCGTTTCAGTTCTTTAGTGATATACTGTCTAGGCATAATTAATTTATTTATATACTTCTCTCTATACTAAGAGACAGATTTAAGGTATTGATGAGCTCTAGCTTTCGTCAATCTAATTAGATGTTCGACCACTAAAAACTGTTCAAGTTCGTTTTTTTCAGATGGGGATAAATCTCCTAATTTTGCTCGTTCCACTAAATCGTCTATCTGTTCCTTTGTAGCTTCCGAAAATTGAAAATTAGTCACACTTTCTGGGCTAGTTCCTTGAGCAATAAAATTAATAAATTCATCATATATTTTTTGAGTTTTTACTAAAGTCGTCATGGTCACATTCCGAACAACGATAACAATGGGCAACTATATTATAGACAATCAGGGGATAGAGTTGGTAAAATCAATATCTCTTGATCGATTTCTTGCCGATAGGCAGCAATTTCAGCCTGTAGATCGTCAAAGGTCGGGTCATCCTTAAACCATCCAAATTTATCCAGCCAAGGATTTCCTGTCTTCCCTAGTAGGGGAATGTCAACTTCAACGACTTCAACCTGATTCGTTAGATAGTCAAGTAGTTGGGCTTTAAGCTGATTGATGGCAGCATCACGGCTATTTTCTACAACCATGACTTCGGGCCATTCTTTGGCACGGGCGATATATTTATCGTTTTCTCTACTGAGGATAACTTCATAAATCATGACTCCATTTCCTGCTCATCTTTAGTGGCTATTTCAATTTTACCTCTTACTCTAGAGCGATAACCACTTTGCCCTGATGTTTGCCTATACCGAAATACTGGATCATTTCAGGCACTTCACTTAATGTGTAAGGGCCATCTAGCACGGGCTTGACATCGCCAGCTTTGAAAAGCTTATTGATGTAATCCAAATCCTTGTTTGGTTTGAGAGTAACCAGACAGACTCTCTTATTGCTAAATATACGAATGATTGCCTGCAAGAGTAATACCTGAAAAAGACAAGCGGTGTCCCCCCCAACCGTTACATAGGTTCCCTGGGGATTCAGTACACGTAGATAATTGAATATCGAGCGATTTGTCTTGGTATCTAGTATCAAGTCGTACCGTTCCTTGCCCTGTGTAAAGTCTTCCTGGGTGTAATCGATCGTTTGCCCAAATCCGACTGAGTGCATCATGTCGAATTTATCAGAGCTATCCACTCCAGTCACGTCAGTCACGCCAATGGATTTGGCGATCTGCACAGCCAACGTACCAACACCACCACCTGCACCGTTGATCAATACTTTTTGTCCGGGCTGGATCTGTCCTTGATCAACCAAACCTTGTACTGCTAGCATTGCGGCATGGGGAAGTGCTGTGGCTTCAACAAATGTCATGGGGTCAGGCTTCAAGGCTAAAGCCGTTTCAGGCACACAGACATACTCGGCAAATCCACCAAACCCACATTCAGAAATATCTCCATAGACCGCATCACCAGGTTTAAACTGCGTGACATTGGGGGCGATCGCTTCAACTCGTCCGGCGATTTCAGCACCAGGAATTGGGATGTTTGGCTTAAACAGACCACAGAGCAAACGGATATAAAATGGTGTGCCTCGCATCAGGCACCAGTCCCAGTCATTGATCGCTGTGGCCTGAATTTTGACTAAGACTTCACCCTCCTTCGGCTTTGGTTTTTCTACCTCTTGAAGCTCAAGCACATCTGATGAACCATATTTTGTTAAAACAATTGCTTTCATGAATTTCTATGTCTTTGATAGTGGTGTATTCCATTGCTGATGTGGACCGGCTTACCCTCCAAATTCTGTCACCATAGTTTGCAAAAAATACTTTACCTCTTGGGGCGATCGCAAATGGTAAACCTGCTTTGTTGCTTTAGCCGTTTCCACATAAGTCCGGTACTTAGGCGTTAGCTTTTTATGACACAGCCAGACCGTGTTATAGGAATTCAGTGTGCCTTTTACTAGGGGACTATTTTCAGGCCAGCCTTCCGGTGGCACCCAAAGACTTTTAACAAATCGCTTTGTGACCCACCAGTAATGTCGCAGCACAGCCATATCCAGATAGACCAGGGTATCGGCTACATCTAGCCGTTGCCACACGGTATCGAGTGAGCCAAATCCATCAACGATCCATTGCTCCTGTTGCAAGAGGTGATCATGGGCGGCTTTAAACTCGGCATGGGGCACCTGATCACCGCCCGGTCTATATTGCATGAGATCGAGGGGTACCAGGGGTAATCCAGTTATTTCCGCTAAACGTTTGCTGAGGGTCGATTTGCCAGCGCCAGCATTGCCAAATACTGCAACTCTCTTCATAGTTAGGGAGTAGGGAACAGGGAACAGGGAACAGGGAACAGATAAGAGGGAACAGGGAAAAATCCTGTGTACCTCATTAGGCTAAAAAACGCTATACTGTTCCCAATTCTCCATTCTAAATTCTAAATTCTAAATTCTAAATTCTAAATTCTAAATTCTAAATTCTCCATTCTAAATTCTCCATTCTAAATTCTAAATTCTAAATTCCCTTTAATTGTTGCTCCAATTCTATCACTTTTCCCTGAATATCTAAGGTCCGGTAAAATTCTAAACTTTCACTAAAAAATTGGGAAGCCCTTGCTTTAGCATTCGGTTGATTACCCTCAACACGACGCAAGTAAATTTCCCCTAAGAGCTGGCGAGCCGAGGCTTGTAGTTTCCGACGGTTGTAGTCTAGGAAGACTTGTAAAGATTCCATGGCTAACGCTTCCGCTCGGTCAAGGTTTTCTAAGACATTTACCTCTAGGTAAGCCCGGGAGATATCTAGAATTTCTTCCGCCCTATCGACAATTTCTCCAAGTTCTGAAAGTAACCTTAAGCCCATGGTGTAGTTGGTTTCAAATTGCTCTATCTGTTCCGGTAAAGTAGGATGGTTGGAGGGTAATCGGCGCAAGTGTTCTGAATAGAGTAAGCCAAGAGCGGTATAGTTGTAGGCTTGGTTGGCTTTGTAGTCGTTGGCTTTACTAATTTCGATGGCTTGACCAATACTTTGCTCCCCTTGGCTGAGTAAGTGGAGGGCTTGGGTTGTGTCTGGAGTATTTGTGGCTAGGAGCCGTTGGCTGTTACCAATTTTTCGATACCGATTAGCAATCTTTTCATTTTGACCCAGTTGTTGATGGAGATTTAGGCTTTGCTGGTAATAGTCAATGGCTTTGGTGTAATCACCTAATTCTCGATAACAATCAGCTAGCCAACGCCACTGATTGGCAACATTCTTCTGTAAATCTAACTGGTCATAGAGTTCACGACTTTGTTGGTAAGATGCGATCGCATTTTCATACTGACCCCAAGATTCATAGATTCTACCTAGTTGATAGTAGGCTAATGCTATCCTAGGTTGGTCATCAAGCTGCTGACGAATGGCTAAGTCTTTGAGTTCACAATCAACAGCTTGCTGATATTTACCCCAGTTTCGATAACAATCAGCTAAGTGATACCACAGATTGGCTACATCTTTCTTTTTATTCAACTTATCATAGAGTTCAAGGCTTTGTTGGTAATATGCGATCGCATTTTCATACTGACCCCAATCTTTATAGATTCTACCTAGGTGACCGTAGGCTAATGCTATCCTCGGTTGGTCATCAAGCTGCTGACGGATGGCTAAGTCTTTGAGTTGACAATCGACTGCTTGCTGATATTTACCCCAGTCTCCATAACAAATAGCTAGCCAATACCAGGAATCGGCAACATCTTTCTGTTTATCCAACTGGTGATAAAGGTCAAGGCTTTGTTGGTAGTATGCGATCGCTTGATCATACTTACACCAATCTTGATAAATGTAACCTATCTTCCAGTAGGCTAATGCTATATCTGATTGGTGATCAAGGTGCTGACGGATAGCTAACTCTTTAAGTTGACAATCTACAGCTTGCTGATATTTACCCCAGTCTCGATAACAATCAGCTAGCCAATACCACAGATTGGCGACATTTTGTTGTAAATCCAACTGGTGATAAAGGTCACGGCTTTGTTGGTAAGATGCGATCGCTTGATCATACTGACCCCAATCTTGATAGATTCTACCAAGCTGATAGTAGGCTAATGCTATCCTAGATTGGTCATTAAGCTGCTGACGAATGGCTAAGGTTTTGAGTTGACAATCAACAGCTTGCTGATATTTGCCCCAGTTTCGATAACAATCACCTAGCCAATACCACTGATTGGCGACATTCTTTTGTTTATCTAACTGGTCATAGAGTTCAAGACTTTGTTGGTGGTATGCGATCGCTTCATCGTACTTACGCCAAGCTTGATAGATTCTACCTAAATTCCAGTAGGCATCAGCAAGATTTAGTTGGTCATCAAGCTGCTGACGGATAGCTAAGTCTTTGAGTTCGCAATGGAGAGCTTGCTGATATTTCCCGGATAGTCGATAACAAATAGCCAGCCAGTACCATAATTTTGCTACATTCTTCTGCTTTCCCAACTGCTGATTGATTTCAATGATCTGTTCGTAGGATGCAATCGCTTTGTCATATTCCTCCTGTTTCCGGTAACAGGTAGCTATTGCCCAAGTAATGTAACCATTGATAGGACTATCTGAATTTTGATTAATCTCCTCTAAAATCCCAATAGCCTGATCATAGTTATCCGGGCGGATATAAGACAGTGCTGTTACAAACTCTATGGCTTGTTGACTTGCCTGAACCCGAATCGGATGTTGTCTAATTGCTTCCAGAGCTGGGGTCATGTCTTCCCCTAGTTCGGTCACTAAATCGATCAGATTATTGAATAGCTTAGGCTCTGCTTGGTTAACTAGCTGTTGAACAAATTCATTTACACCACTAACTAAGGTTTCTCCAGCTTGACTACAAGCTATGTATAAACTTGCTAACTGAGTCTTTACCCATCGCTGTTGACTTAGCTTTAAATTATTAGCCGCTTCTTGGAGACACTTAATCACTTCATATTTTTGATTAAACCTTTCAATATCTCGTAACCTGCTCAACAATTCCTTAATCGTTTCATGCTCAAAGTCTTCATCTAACCCCAAGTAAGTCCACACCAACTGCTGAATCACCCTGGCTCGAATCTTGCTGTTGACATCAACATCCGCCAAAACTTTACCTGCAAACAGTAAATCCTGCAATACCGATGGCGACTCCTGGTATGAAACCGTTGAATCTTCCCCTAAGACTGGCCAAACTAAAACCACATCCTGCGATGAATGCTTTATAATCCTGATTTCCCCATGATCAATCCTAGGCTGATACTGATCTAAGGGTTTAAAAAATCCTTGAACTAACTTATTTATTCGTCTGGGATTCTCACTGCCCAAATACCCTAAGGCTAACAAAATTGGTTCATCCCAACGGGCTTCATATCGATGGGAATTAATAATATCGAGAATCTCACTAACATCATTATCCGCAATATACCGAGCGGCAAAATATTCTTCAAAGGTCAGATGCATAAACCCATAACTACCAGGGGCACGTTCTACAAACAAACCGGTTGTTTCCCTGACCCTCAGCAAAAAATCATTAATTTGCCACTGCACGCTCTCGGAATCTGGGTCTTCATCATTCAACTCCCCATGGATTTGGGCTAGTTTTTTCCTAACTTCTGGTTCACTGACTAATCCCGAGGGTTTCTGTTCATGCATCCAGTAAGCCAAGGGAGCCAACAGTGCCATCACCTGACTTTCTTTGAGCACTACGGTCTCAGCACCAGGCAATTTTTTGCTCAATTGCCAATCTTCGGTCAAGGTCTGGACCGCTAATTCATAGAGTTTTACCCGTTGATTGGGCAAGCGAGAGCCATTGCGGTGAATTAATGCCAAAATCGTTAACAATAAGGGATTCCCGGTCATACGCTTGACTCCCTCACTGGCTGCGATCGCGCTCTTAAGTTCCCCACTTTGATGATCGGCTTCCTGCTGCCAATAGTGCTGACTAGCATCTGGCCTTTGAGCTTTCTCTACTGCTAAACACCATCGGTCGAGAAACCGCTCCACCTGTTCCGGTTCCATCTCAGTAATGGTGAAATGGGAAAACCGTTGGCTTAATTTAACCTCCCGATAGCCAGCAATCCGGCTAGTAATCACAAACTTGTTACTAGGGAATTTGGTAACAAACTCTTCAATTTGGTTAACTATCTGTTGGCGTATTTCCTGATTAAACACCTCATCCAAGCCATCCAACAGCACTAGACAATTACCATTATCGAGTTTGTGATGCAAATGCTCAAAAATGGTTGTAGTATTATCGGATCTACCAAGTTGACTTGGTTTTGCCCCCCTAGGGCGTGTCTTCAAACTCGGAGATCCCCCTAAATCCCCCGAGCGAGCAATCCCTCGCTCGGGGGACTTTGAGTATTGCTCCCCCCTTATTAAGGGGGGCTGGGGGGGATCATCATCTTGCGGAAAACTTTGAAAACACGCCCTAACCCCCCAATTTTGCGGGGAAATGGTATCAAAGTACCCCAGAATTGGGGGATTTAGGGGGCTATTGCTAACTCCTGTCTCAAAGTCCCCCAGAATTGGGGGATTTAGGGGGCTATTGCTCAGTTCGTTACCAGTCTGATTTGTAAATTCACCTTGCCACTGCTCAGAGAATTCCCTAAGAAACTGTTGCAAGCTCAAGTCGGATTCGGTTGCCAACCGTTCCGCATAATCAGCAATCCGAAAGAACACCGGTAAGCGAGTTTGCCCCAAATTCTCGTTAGCCTCCCCTGCCAATACCGTTTTCTGGTCATCCCGTTGAGCGGTGGCAAAATGGAGCGCTAGATATTTCAGCAGGGTAGTTTTCCCAGCACCAGGGTCTCCCAAAATCACGCTATACTGACTATCCTGTATAGCTTTCGCTAAATCAACCTTTTCCGGAATAGTTTTAGTATTGCTAGAGATATCGATATCCTGGGATATCCTTTCCAACTGATCTACCCCCATCGAAGGGCTAGATAAATTAGCTTTAGATAAATGCCTAGCATCGGAGGTATCAACCACCAGCTTCTGACGTTCAGCCTTCAGGGAAATATAGACCTGATCCAGAAAAATATCGACTTGGCGCTGCACCTGCATCACGCCACTAAACTTGACATAAGAATTCTGGGCAATTAACCAATCCAGATAGGGATAAAATAACTGTGCCGGGGGGGGATGGGTTTGAAATTCCACAATCTGCTCCCGCCAATCCCAGAAATCCGGAGCCCCGAGGCGAAACTCATCCAAAAATTGTCGTTTATTGAGCCAAAACATCAATACCATGTCTCGCTCAAACAGGGATTCTCTACCGACATTCAGTCGTTTTAGCTCATTGATGCGACGAGGTATCTCCAACTGCTCAATCCCGAAGGCCATGATCAGAGGACGACTGGGAGCAGGAGTGTTGACAGAGGTCTCTTGATCAACGGGATTGAGACGGTATAGAAAATTAATTAAAGAATCCTGACTGTAGAAAAAGTTGCGAACCTGAAACTCTTCCTCACTAAAGGCTTCTTGATTAACAACAGATGTAAACTGCTGCACCACCGGATGGTTGGGACCACTTTCGGGAGCAATAGCAAAAATAATGGTGGTGCCACTAGATAGTGCTAGAGTCGTGACTAAGCTATCCAGCTCATTATGGTCAGCAGGCGTCAATGGGTCAGGGGCTGTTTCCATGGGTGAATCTTGAGTGAGAGTGGGGAGATGGGGAGATGGGGAGATGGGGAGTGTGGGAGCGAGGATTAGTATTCACAAAAATCGTTAATTTATTGGATTTATGAGGTTGAGAAGAGTACCTCATAATAGATGCAAGAAACCCTATCAATTCTAAATTCTAAATTCTAAATTCCCTATTACCCATTACCATCGCGACTACTCAGAAATTGCCTTTCTGAAAAACCTCATTGCCTCAACTGTAGACGCCATTACTACAGACCTAGTTAACAACTCCATATCTAGGTCTGGTAACACCTCTGAGGTATAAATTCGTTCGTAACCGTCTGCTCTGAGATGATGTAAGGTAAATAGACCATCTTCCCAGAACCAGACTTCAGGTACACCCAACTCCCGATAGCGATTGAGTTTGGAGAGATTACCACTGGTAAAAACTACTTCGATAGATAAGTCTGGAATTTTCTTTGGCTTTCCGATACAATAAGACTCATCCGCTTGTGCTGAGGCTACCCCTGGTTTTTCTTGGGTAAAGCTTCCTGTAGGGGTGAACTCAATTCCCTTTTCTTCAAAGTAGATAGCTAACAGAATCCCGATCAAGCGGCTAAAGGTTTCGTGGTCTTGAGAAACTGCCAAGATTTCTACTTCTCCTCTGTAGTAGAATAACCGTATTCCTGGTGAATCAACAAAGCTCTGTTCCAGTAATTTGAATTGTTGCCAATTCATCCCAGAGTGAATCAGCCGTTGGTCTTTTGGTTTTGAGAGTGTCTGTGTCATTGCTTCCATTCCCGATTACCCATGCCCTTCCCCCCTTTTTAAGCAGGGCTGTTTAATTCTAACAAAACCCAAAGCCTAGACCGTCAGCCGTCCGCTTTTAGCTCACGCTACGTAAGCATTCAGCCGTCAGCAGTCAGCTGTCAGCCATTCCTGTCCCGTGGCCATAGGGCAAGGCTCAAGCTAAGCGAACAGCTTATTTTATTCAAAATTACGGCGTTGCTGAATCAAGGAATGAATGCGCGGACATCTGGTTTTAGTCAAGCCCCCTAAATCCCCCAATTTTGCGGTGCGACCCAAGGGCGATTTACTCGCCCATTGGAAAGCGCACCGGAAGGGACTTTGAAAGTCTTGTTCCCCCCAAAATTGGGGGGCTAGGGCGTGTCTTCAAACTCCGAGTACCCCCGTTTCCCTTAAAAAAGGGGGACTTTGAGTATGGCTCCCCCCTTAATAAGGGGGGCTGGGGGGGATCTAATATCTTGCGGAAAACTTTGAAAACACACCCTAGGGGGGCAAAACCATACCCAGAATCAGCAACGCCAAAATTACCTCAAGTAGGTTGGCCACAAGCCCCTGATAGCTGAATGCTGAATGCTGAATGCTGAATGCTGAATGCTGAATGCTGAATGCTGAATGCTTACCTAAAACCTAAGAGCTAACAGCTGAATTCTGACTAGCTTGCCACTGTTCCAAGTCTTCGATAATAATCGGATGCACATCAAACCAGGTATGGTCACCGTAATACCCTAAGACATACTTATTTTGTAAAAGTTCATCACAAATCACAATGTTGCCTTGCTTGGGCAAATGATGGGTATTGGTAGTTAAGCGACCAGTTTCGTGAACAGTAGCCAATTCCGGAAAATGATAGTCGTTGATAGTATAGGCTTTGCGTTCTTCTTGAATTGCCTCCTTAGCAATGGTTGTGTCTACATATTCCTTTCGTTTCTTCAGGGCGACCTGACAAGCCCCCCGCGCTAGTCGGATTAAATCCCGGATCACACCACCACTCTTCTCAGATAATAGATCTAAGGCATCGGGAGTGAATAGGTCTGTCTCGTTAATTTTAGCTAATCGTTTGGTAATCACAGACTTCAAGATATCTCGACCAACTTGGTTAGGGGTTGAGGTGGGACCAGAATTGCGTTCGCGTAGCGTGGCCGTAGGCCAATCGCACTGGAATACAGGCAAATTATACAAATCCAAACATTGAAAGCTTTCCATCGGTTGGCGAAAGCTAGGGGAATATCGTAAAGAAATTGGAATGGTGTAGATGATATGACACTCTAATTCTGTCAGGAGCGGACTAGCAAACATTTCCAGAGCAGTAATATAATCATGGCGATCGAGACCATCTACAATTACTAATAATTTTTGCTTGCGGTCTTTTTCAGCAGCTTTAATAATATCGTTGACGCGAGCAATGATGTCACTAACAGCAGGGCGAATGTTAAGGGTTTTGCTCATTTCCCGAGTTAATCCCCGTTTGAGAATTAACCCCAATTTTTTTAAAACCTCTGGTAACTCTAACTGTTCAGTATCTGTTTCTTTATCTTGATAAATTACAGTTGTCAGGCTATTTTCCAAATCATCCAGTAAGCGCTGATCCCGATTTGACCACCAGTCTGGTTTAATAGCTTGGCGACAAACTTCCATTCCAATCAACACCACCACCTCAGCATAACCAATATTATACCGGTCGAGAGCTGTTGCCGTATCAACCCAGATTACAGCATAATTTTCTGCTAGCTCCTGTTCAATTCGTCGCAATTCCGTTGTTTTTCCACTGCCCCGATGACCAGCTAATAAAAACTTAACTGGCTGGTCTTCCATTTCCAGAATAGGGATTAAATTTTCTACTGGACTATCCTCTCGCTGGATATAAAAGTCTCTGATTTCCTCTGGTGTCGTCAGGGGTTGCTCTGGGTTAAACAGTTGGTAAGCTGGTTTCCAATACTTGGCGTTGCTCATCGTTAAGGGGAATAGGGAGTAGGGAGTAGCGATGCAGCGCGGTCTTGGGGGTTTCCCCCATGAGCGACTGCATCAAGACGGGAGTAGGGAATAAAGTTTAGATGTACCTTAACTATCATAAACACTATACCTGAAGAAGTCAGGAGTCAGGAGTCAGGAGTTAGGAGTCAGGAGTTAGAATAACTTAATTTTTAAGTGAATTAGAAGCATTCAGCTAATTTTGACATTTATTTAAGTTTTTATTGACTTAAATAAAACTGTTTTTATACTAGTTTTGTGACTTGCAAATTTATCAAAAATATAGTATAATATTATCAAATAAATCCATTCATACATGAGCATCAATGGGGCGATTGCTCTAGCAGTGTCATGGCCTATCCACTCAAAGATAAGTACATTAGTTTACTCACCGATTTTGGCTTTAAGCGTGTCTTTGGTACTGAGCCAAATAAAGGGCTACTTATTGATTTTCTAAACACCCTTTTACCACCCCGACATCACATTGAAGATGTCACCTTCAAGAATACGGAAAATTTAGGAAATACTCCTGTAGACCGCAAAGGGATTTTTGACATCTATTGTCAATCCAAAACTGGGGAACGTTTTATAGTCGAGATTCAAAAAGCAAAACAAAACTTCTTTCAAGATAGAAGTGTTTATTATTCCACATTTCCGATCCAAGAACAAGCGCAAAAATGCGATTGGAATTATCAGTTAAAGGCGGTTTATACTGTCGGGGTGTTAGATTTTGTTTTTGACGACCATAAAGACGATAAGACAATCCTACATACCGTGGAGCTAAAAAATCAGGATTGTCAGGTATTTTATGACAAACTCAAATTCCTTTACATTGAGTTGCCCAAGTTTACCAAAACTCTAGACCAGTTAGAAACACATTTTGATAAATGGCTGTTTGTCCTAAAAAATCTCTCAGAATTAAACAATCGCCCTCAACCTTTCCAAGAGTCGGTATTCAATCAACTGTTTGATGTGGCAGAAATTGCTAACTTTTCTCGCACTGAACAGGATAACTACCAAAATAGTCTCAAATATTACCGAGACATGAATAATATTGTCGAAACTTCTAGACAAGAAGGGTTACAAGAAGGCTTGCTAAAAGGTCGAGAAGAAGGAGCACAACGAGAACGAGCACTGATACTCCGTCTGCTATCCCGTAGCTTAGGAGAAATACCCAGTGAACTGCAACAGCAAATTCATCAACTATCACTGGATCAGTTGGAAGGGTTGAGTGAAGCCTGTTTAGATTTCTCTAATCTTGAGGATTTAAGAGCTTGGTTGAATCCAACTCAAGAGTAATATCATGTTCGGTTGAACATTTATAAATAGTAGGGAACAGGGAACAGGGAACAGGGAACAGGGAACAGGGAACAGGGGATGAAGATGGAAATTACTTACCAGAAGTAAGCTATGTTTTTTGATAAATTATTATCTGAATATGATATAACAAGCCTCTGACAAATCGTGGCACAGGCTTCTAGCCTGTGACCCATAACCTGATAGCTGATAGCTGAGCGCTGAGCGCTGACTGCTTATATTAAAACATATCTGGCATCCAAGGTTCAGATCCAGAAAACAATAATGTCGCTACTGACAAAGCTTCGTTTGTGGCTTTCAAATAACCGGTAAGTTGCAGTTGTCTAGGACTATATAAACCAGTATACAAAGACGCTAAGCCTCGGATACTAATTTGAAGATCCCCATTACCTCCTGGAGTAACTTCACCTTGCCCTTGATTAACACGTAAACGGAATCTACCGTTATTAGCACTAATCAAATCATCCTCAACTTCTAAGTGTAATTCCCCATCAATTCCTACCGGATAACCTCGCTTTTCTAAGGCTTTGGGAACATCAATCACTCGTGACATCCAGTAATATCGAGTGTCAATTTTTGCCGTTTGTTCTGGTAACAGTAACATTAACGGGTCATGGGGAGAACTATACCAATACACCTGCTTGACTAGGGAGCGATGATCAGCGATAAAAGTCCAAAAACGCTTGATAGCAGCTGTGGTCAGCAATGCCCAATCGTCAATCGTAATCCGAAGCCCGTGATCGTCTTCCTGTTGAGTAAAAATAATGTAACCTTCCGGTAGAGTTTCTGAACCAATCAGATAGCTATAGATAGTTTCTTCTGGTTTTGCTACTATTGGTTTCACCAGATGTTTCCAGATAGCGTGATGGCGGTCTAAATTCCCATTGTTGGCTTGAGCTTGTTGGTGATAGATCTCCTCGAAGATCTGGTAATTCTCTGGCTCCACTCGATGCATGGGAAGATTGCGTTCGCTTAACGAAATCGTTTTGGTAGACAATTTCCACAGGCAACGGTTTCCTGCTCGTTGATAGCCTACTTTCCGGTATAGGGTGTCAGTAGAAGCATATAAAGTAGAAATTGGCACGCCCTGGTCATGGAGTTGCATGATAGTCTCAGCCATTAATTGGTAAGCTACCCCTTGACCGCGATACTCTGGCGCTACACCAACCACAGCAACTCCTGCCATCGGCACAGGTTTACCACCGTACCATTGTGCCATCGGATAAATTGCTAAATGAGCGATCGCATTTCCAGCTTGGCGAATGATGCGAAAGTTTTCAGTACCAATACGCTCAATGTAAGCCTCACAGTCACTTACGGAAACCCCAAAGCACTGAGATATAATCACCCCAATCTGCTCAAGGTCTTGTGAGTTGTCAACCGGACTATAGTCCAACCCAAGTGTCATATTAAAGAAGTTTGTATTACATATACTACTATAATACAAACTTCCCTTAATGGTGATCGATACCAATCGGATTTGAATCTTTTAGTAACGATAAAAAATCGAATCGTGCCTGCGCCTGGGAGAATATATTCTTACTCCCCTACGGTTACGATAGTAGATTTCATCGTCCCTGCGCTTGGGATAATAGACTCGCCCGCGCCCACGCCTAGGAGAATAGATTCGCACCCCCCCACGCTTAGGAGAATAGATGCGCACCCGCCCACGCCCACGCCTGGGATAATAGATGCGCCGACGCCTGCGGCGTGAACGATTCTTGTATTTACGCCCGAATGAAGAGATGAGAACGTCTCGGTTACTATCCCCAACAACGATGGGACTCTCTTGGTGCGCGTTCCCTAGGTCAGGAAACCCGACCGGGGTCGCACCGCTTTCAGCCTTAACTGGAGCGACAGGCACTAGAGCCATCAGTCCTGTGAGAAGCACAATTGAGAATTTCATATTGCTGACCTCCTGTGGAAGAGCAATGCTATTTCAGCTAGCGATAGATGAGGTAAAAGCGTCAGCTATCAGCTAAAGGCGTTTAGTTAGGTTTGTTTCACCTTTTTAGTCAGGTGTTTTTGCGGTGCGACCCCGGTCGGGTTTCCCGACCTAGGGAAGGCGCACCAAGAGAGTCGAACTAAAGATCCATCCTTGATAGCTGATAACTGATCGCTAAATACTTACACAGATAGACGAGATAGACGTAGCTTACCTTAACGAATGTTCCCATACCCCCCTCTCTGGTGGTATTTTTATGCGATCGCGAAGCGGTTCCAAAGGAACGTAAGCATTCAGCTAATGCGCTACGCGCACGCTTGGCCTTGGCCGTTGGCCACGCTACGCGAATGGCCACGCTCCTTGAGGTGCGAACAGCTATCAGCGTGTCGCGTATCAGCTCATGGGTTATGCACATTCTTATTGATGAGGAAAGCATTTTGAATAAAAGAGGTAAGCATTTGTTTAATCTGAGTTAAGTCTGCTGTTTCCTTAGCTTGAGCCTTGGCCTATGGGCACGCTAGGGGAATGGCTGAAGGCTGAAGGCTGAAGGCTGAAGGCTGAAGGCTGAAGGCTGAAGGCTGAAGGCTGATTGCTGAATGCTTACGATTACTGACCACCAACCCTCACCCCTCACCAAAATAGTTAAGAAGTGTGAAGTTTAGATCTCAAAGATGATTAAAACAGTAGATAATAATAAATTTGGCAGAAAAAGGATAATACCATGGCAGATTACCAGCAGTGGGAGGAATCGCTCGTCGCACCAATTATACGTCAGGCTCAGCAAAAACTGATGTCTCCCAGGAAATTTCATGCCCTCTGCCAACAGGTGATCAAATCTACTGGTCAAAAAAAGCTATACTTTTATCCACCACCTTCCGAGCTACTGGATGTAACTAACGGGATTACCATCAAAGAGTTAAGACAATTTTTCGACAAATTAGCCAACTATGTCAGTAGTACCTCCTCAGAAGGACACCGAGTCACACTCTACCTAAAAAGAGTGCGGCTTAGATTAGGTAGGGTAAACAAGAGATTTATTTTAGTAAAAAAAACCAGAGTATGTCAGCACAGTCCAAAATCTGTTGTAGAGCGGTGCGACCCCGGTCGGGTTTCCCGACCTAGGGAAAGCGCACCAAGAGAGGTGAAGCCTTCCAGAGAAAAATTAGAAGTCAACCCCAAGGGGTTATATTCCAAGGCCATGCTATACCAGGATTTGCCCTGCCAGGATTTGCCTACACAACCAGCTCCAATTCATCCTGAAATGCTATCTACAGGGGGAATGAAGGTTGAGGTAGAAATAGCTGGAGCTGGCATGGTTGGTCGGGTAGCTCGCCTGAGAATTAATGGCAAAGACTTGGCATTTAAAGCATTTTTTGACCCAGATTTCGTCTGGCAGCATGGTCCTTGGGCTGAAATTCCCATTGGGATTAGACTGAAATATGCTCAGGTAACGAAAAACTGTGCAGAATTCTTGTTTGCTAGTCAAGATTGGATGGTATCGGAATGGATTTATCCCGATACTAATCCCCAGTTTCGGAACAATGGCATCACTTATGAACAGTTTGCCGCTCAAGAAGGTCTAACTCAACTCAATTCATTAAATATATATAATTACAATCCATACAATATACGTCTTGATCCAGGTGGAATTCAGAAAGAATACTGGGGGAGACGCTGGCATGATTTTTTCAGAGGAATTGTCTTTTACCTCAGAAAAGTCCAGCGAGAAGGATTAAAATCCCTGACACCATACCTTTCAAAAAGAATGATTACTTACCTATTCCGGCGATTAATTGTTTTAATTTCTCCTTGGAAGAGTGACTCGATCGCAGGAATGGAAAAGCGATGATGGGATGTAAGCATTCAGCGGTCAGCGGTCAGCTTAAACTAAACCTTCCGTAGCGTCCGCCGTTCCCGTAGCGTGGGCGTAGCCCATTAGCTGATAGCACCTCAAGTAGCGTGGGCGTAGCCCATTAGCTGAATGCTGAATGCTGAATGCTGAATGCTTAAGATGGGATGATGGCATGATGGGTATCCCAAGCAAAAGAATAAGGTATAGTTGGGTCAGTGCTGAATTACCTATTACCCTATTTTCCCATATTTTGACACAGGAGTTTGGTAGTATATCTATAAAAGTGTACCTAAACGCACAATTATACATCCCACAACTATACATCTCCCTCTCCTGCTATGCTTAAGAGACTAATTGGTGATCCCAACGCACGTAAGCTCAAACGGTACCAACCTGATGTTGTAGAAGTTAACCTCCTCGAAGAAGACATCCAGCAACTATCGGATGAACAACTCAGGGGCAAAACCACAGAGTTTAAACAGCAGCTGGAGAAAGCCAACACTAGTCAAGAGCGTGATGAAATTCTTGATCAAATTCTGCCAGAAGCCTTTGCTGTAGTGCGGGAAGCAGGAAAGCGAGTGCTGGGTATGCGTCACTATGATGTCCAAGTCATGGGTGGCATTGTCCTGCACAAAGGACAAATCGCAGAGATGAAAACTGGTGAAGGAAAAACCCTGGTGGCTACTCTACCAGCTTACCTCAATGCCATCGATAGTAAAGGGGTTCACATTGTAACCGTTAACGACTACTTAGCCCGTCGGGACGCGGAATGGATGGGACAAGTTCATCGCTTCCTAGGTCTGACGGTCGGGCTGATTCAATCGGGCATGTCCCCGGTCGAGCGGCAAAAGAACTATGCCTGTGATATTACCTATAGCACCAACAGTGAGTTAGGCTTTGACTATCTCCGGGACAACATGGCCACAGCAATGTCAGATGTGGTGCAACGTCCATTTAATTATTGCATCATTGACGAAGTAGACTCAGTACTGATTGATGAGGCCAGAACCCCACTGATTATTTCTGGGCAAGTGGAGCGACCGACCGAGAAGTACATTAAGGCCGCAGAAATTGCCCGCATGCTCTATCCAGAAGATCCAGACAATGCTGAACAACTAGGACACTACGAAGTTGATGAAAAAGCCCGTAACATCTTGATGACCGATGAAGGCTTTATCGAAGCAGAGCAACTTCTAGGGGTTAAAGATTTGTACGACCCCAAAGACCCTTGGGCTCATTATATTTCCAATGCCCTGAAGGCTAAGGAACTCTTTCAGAAAGATGTCAACTATATCGTGCGGAATGGGGAAGTAGTGATTGTAGACGAGTTCACTGGCCGAGTGTTGGCAGGACGCCGGTGGAGTGATGGTCTACACCAAGCCATAGAAGCCAAGGAACGGGTAGACATTCAAAATGAAACCCAAACCCTGGCAACCATTACCTATCAGAATTTCTTCTTGCTCTATCCCAAACTCGCCGGTATGACAGGTACCGCGAAAACAGAAGAAGCGGAATTTGAAAAAATCTACAACTTGCAAGTTACGATTATTCCCACTAACAAACCCTCTAAACGTCGAGACGTTTCCGATGTGGTTTACAAGACCGAGCCAGCTAAGTGGAGGGCAGTAGCAGAAGAATGTGCTGAACTCCATGAACAAGGCCGTCCGGTGCTAGTGGGAACCACGAGTGTAGAAAAATCCGAGTTGTTGTCGGGTCTGTTAGCCGAAAAAGGGGTACCCCATAACCTGCTCAATGCTAAACCCGAAAATGTAGAGCGGGAATCAGAAATTGTGGCTCAGGCAGGACGGAAAGGAGCTTTGACTATTTCCACCAACATGGCCGGGCGAGGAACAGATATTATTTTGGGAGGTAATGCTGACTTCATGGCACGGCTGAAGCTACGGGAATATTTTATGCCCAAAATAGTGCAGCCGGAGGAAGACGAAGCCTTTGCCCCCATAGCGGTAACTACTGCCAAGCCTAAATCGGATGCTGTTGGGTTTGCTCCAGGAAAGAAACCGAAAAGCTGGAAAGTTAGCCCTCAGATTTTCCCGACCAAATTGTCCCGGGAAACGGAACAAAGCCTAAAAGAGGCAGTAAATTTTGCAGTTGAACAATATGGACAGCAGAGTTTACCGGAACTAGAAGCAGAAGAGAAATTAGCGATCGCTTCAGAAAATGCTCCCACCAATGACCCAGTTATTCAAAAGCTGCGGGAAGTCTATAAAGCAATTCGAGGGGAATATGACGCATTCACCACCCGAGAACATGATGAGGTGGTAGAAAAAGGTGGCCTGCACGTTGTTGGTACTGAACGTCATGAATCCCGCCGTATTGATAACCAGCTCAGAGGACGAGCTGGACGGCAAGGGGACCCCGGTTCTACCCGATTTTTCCTCAGTTTGGAAGACAATCTGCTGCGGATATTCGGAGGCGATCGCGTAGCAAAAATGATGGATATGTTCCGGGTTGAGGAAGATATGCCCATCGAATCCGGGATGCTCACCAGCTCCTTAGAAAATGCCCAGAAGAAAGTGGAAACCTTCTACTACGATACCCGGAAGCAGGTATTTGAGTATGACGAGGTAATGAACAACCAACGGCGGGCAATTTATGCAGAAAGACGGCGAGTGCTGGAAGGACTAGACCTCAAAGAACAAGTCATCCAGTATGCCGAAAAGACTATGAGTGATATTGTAGACGCCTACGTTAACCCAGAGTTACCACCAGAAGAGTGGGATTTAGAGAGCTTGGTAGGAAAGGTCAAAGAATTTGTCTACTTACTGCAAGATCTAGAACCACAGCATCTAGAAGATATGACGGTCGGGGAAATCAAAACCTTCCTCCATGAAGAAGTCCGCAAAGCCTACGATATCAAGGAAGCTCAAGTCGATCAAATTCAGCCAGGACTAATGCGGCAAGCGGAGCGATTCTTTATCTTGAATCAAATCGATAACCTCTGGCGAGAGCATTTACAATCCATGGATGCCCTAAGGGAGTCAGTGGGATTACGAGGTTATGGCCAAAAAGACCCCCTGATTGAGTATAAGCAGGAAGGCTATGAGATGTTCTTGGAAATGATGATCGATATCCGCCGCAATGTGGTATTCTCCCTGTTCCAGTTCCAGCCACAAATGCAACCACAAGCAGTTTGATGTCTTATGTAGAATGTAGAATGTAGAATGCAGAATTAAGAATGTAGAATGTAGAATGCAGAATTAAGAATGTAGAATGTAGAATGCAGAATTAAGAATGTAGAATGTAGAATGTAGAATTCCAAATTCTTAATTCTTAATTCTTAATTCTTAATTCTTAATTCTTAATTCAAAAATGTTGCACTTAACTCTATGGTCGAATCAACTTTCGTTCTGCCTGACGATACTGAGCAATCTTTCTGGCTCGTTGCAAAGGAATTTGACACTCCCCGGTCTAAAGACGCGGGGATTCTTTGTTCACAGAACCGTCTTGCTCAACCAGGTCGGAACCAGGAAGAGTAGAGGACAGTTCTCCGAAAGCGTTTCGGTCTAAGACCAGGGTTCCGATGTGCCCCACCGTACCCAATGCTATGGGCGAGGATGTTAATGGCGGCGTTATGGTCTCGTTCGCGTAGCGTCGCCTTCGGCGAATCTAACTGACATCCACACTTACAAATATGGGTTCTAGTTGATAGAGACTTTTTCACAATTTCGCCGCACTCAGAACAATTCTGGCTAGTATAAGCAGGATTTACTGCAACCGTTATCCTGCCAAATTTATTACCAAAGTGCTCCAACCACAATTATTCATAAGATGATAGAAAGTTAACGTAAGCATTCAGCTATCAGCGTGTCGCGTATCAGCTTATGGGCTATGGGCACGCTACTTGATGTGCTTATGGGCACACTTTGCCAAAGGCCAATGGTTGACTGCTGAATGCTTAGATGGGCTTTTACCCAGACTTTCAATTTGATAAAATCTCGAACTGTTAAATTTTTTGGTTCGAGGTTTATTTTAAGCATTAGGCTGTTCGCGTAGCGTGAGCCAAAGGCTCACGGCTGACAGCTAACGGCTGAATGCTTACCAGTTAATGTTGATTAACTTAGTGGTTAAGAAACCAATAGCTATTACTGGTTTCTCTAACTGGTATAACTCTAACTGGTTTAAACTACATCACCTTTGATGGTATTGCTGGTTGATTAGTTTCAGTTCTTTCCCAGGGGAAAGACTTGTATTTTATGTAGAAACCACCTAATACCACCAGTATGATAATAATCATACCAATACCTAGGAAACTGGGTAGCCAAAATGCCACTTCGATATGGTTAATTTGACCAGGTTGCAGTGTCCAAACTAGCTGATGTCCATCATCATAAATTTTGGGGCTAATGACATTGGGGGATTTCTCAATACTGTGTGCTCCCCAAGGGGTCTCTAGGCTAAACTGCAAATCGAACAGTGAACCAGCAGTAACCACAATCTTGCCATTATCAGAGTTGATTACCCCTAGGCTGCGCAAATCCAGGTCATAGCTTAAGTGATTTCGTTGCACCACCAGAAAGTTGTTTTGATCTAGGCGTAAATTAGAGTTAAAACTGGGGTTACTATCACTCTCTGGTGCTAATCGGGCATCTTCTGGGTGACCAACTGGGTTAAAAAACTGCTCAAACTTGGATACTAATTCCTTACCGTTGTTAAAGGGAATTGCGATCGCAATTTCTCGGTCTGAGAGGCGCTGAGTTTTCCCCTGAAGCTGCTTTGCCCGACTTTCGAGACTTCTGAGCCATTCAGTCGCTTCAGCATCGCTCAACTTTGTCAGCTGTTCTCCAAGCTTGATCTGCTGGACAATCTTGCCATGGTGTTCACCGTCAAACCTGACCCCAAGATCATATTTGACACAACCAGACAGTAGCACTGATGCCAGCACAATCACCCCCAGAACCCGTAAATGCCCCAGAGTTCCACTAACCAACTGCCTTAAACTCACAAAATTTAACTTCACCAACCCTTCTCCTTTTTTTCTTAGTGTCCTTAGGGATTTCTTAAACAATAGGTCGATTTGTTACATACATAACCCAAAACTGATACCATAACATGCTGTAATCATGTTATAGAATATCAAAAACCAGCCGAAATCCTATGAATCAGCCTACTTTACGTAAACTGCATAGTACCTTAGCTCCAATCATCTTACTGCCTTTCATGATCACAGCAATCACCGGGATAGCCTATCGATTAGGGAGAAGCTGGTTTGGGCTTTCCAAAGATCAAGCCCACTTTTTAATGGTGATTCACGAAGGAAGATTCCTTGGTGATCAACTGAGGCCAATTTATGTACTTTTAAATGGTTTAGGATTACTTTTTATGTTAATTACAGGTATAGTAATGTATTGGAGAAGTATCAGCAAGAAAGGTCTTTTTTCTAGCAAAGCGATGGATAAAAAAACCGCCCCAGATAGTTAATCAACTGACTATAGCAGTTTTTAATTCGGTGAGGTACATTTTTCTAGGGAGCAGGGAGCAGGGAGCAGGGAATCGGGAATCGGGAATCGGAACCCACCCCTAACCCCTCCCAGGAGGGGAACGGGAATCGGGAATCGGGAATCGGGAATCGGGAGCGGTGCGACCCGCGCTTTTTGCGACGCGGTGCGACCCACCCAACCCTTGGATTTAAGCAAAGTTAAAAAAACAGTCTCTGCTAGCTAGTCATATCAAAGCCCAAACCAAATCAATCCACCCAGGGTTAAACTCACCAAACCAACAGCTAGCCAGACGAATTGATTATCCTTAGTGTTAATCTCAGCAGGATCTAGGGGTTCTGGTACCAAGCCTAGGCTAGGCTGCTTGCGTCCGCTAAAAGACCTATAATTCACATAACTCTCCCGGTCGTCACTTTCTGTGATCGCACCTAAGTCAGGAATGTTGGTCATCCATTCTGCTGGTCTAGTAAGCTGAGGAGCTTGCAGAATATAGAGTAAATTTTTGCCTTCTTTGGAGGTTTCTAGGTCAGGATGGCTAGTCAGCTGTTGACATAGTGCGATCGCTTCCGCTTTTTGCCCAGCTGCCTCATAAGCCATCACCAACCACATTTGCACCTCTCCCCCGAGCCCAGAGGATAGATTTACCAAATTCCTGGCTGTGGTCAAATGCTCTATAGAAGCACGATACTCTCCTCGTTCAAATGCAGCTTTTCCTGACTGGTACTCTAGGGAAAATTTTTCATTAGCCATTAGTCATTCTTTAATTATTAATTGTTAATAATTAATTATTGTTAATTGTTAATTTTAATTTTCAATTAACAATTTCTTAGTTGCCATTGGCCATTTGTGCTTAGTTGGTAAATGCTGATCCGACAATCATCGAACCGATTCCTTCATCGGTGAAGATTTCCAGGAGCAGGGCATGGGGAATGCGACCATCAATAATATGAGCCGCACGTACCCCTTGAGCAAGCGATCGCACGCAGCAGTTTACCTTAGGAATCATCCCACCAGACACTACCCCACTCTCAATCAACTGCCGTGATTGTTGAATATCTAGCTGAGGAATCAGGCTAGATGGGTCTTTAGGATCCTTCAAAATCCCAGCGGTATCAGTCAGCAAGATCAGCTTTTCTGCTTCTAAAGCAGCTGCGATCGCACCAGCCACCGTGTCAGCGTTGATATTGTAAGCTTGGCCAGTATCATCAGCCGCCACGCTAGACACTACTGGAATGTAGCCACTATTGACCAAAGACTCTACTAGCCGCACATCCACAGTGCTCACTTCCCCAACAAAGCCAATACCCTCTTGACCTTCTGGGCGTGCTACGAATAAGTTACCATCTTTGCCACACAGCCCAACAGCATTACCACCGGCGTAGTTAATCCCAGAGACCAACTCTTTATTCACCCGACCCACCAGCACCATTTCCACTACATCCATCGTGGCAGCATCGGTCACCCGCAGACCATTCTTAAATTGTGGCTCAATCCCTAATTTCCCCAGCCAGCTATTGATTTCCGGACCACCACCGTGGATAACGACTGGTCGTACACCTACACAAGCTAAGAATACAATATCCCGGATCACCTGTTCTTTGAGATTGCTGTCTTTCATTGCCGCACCACCATACTTAACCACGACTGTGCGACCAGCAAACTTTTGGATGTAGGGTAGTGCTTCACTGAGTACCCGCACGCGGGTTGCTTCAGTTTCCCTAATGTACTCTTGAGTATAGAGCATAGGCAATCACTGAAATCTATAATCACATCCACAGCAGTTTAAATCATTTTCATGGCTTAGGGCTAGATGGAATCACACCCTCCTTAAGAATTGGAACAGACAAAGCTTCAGGGGAACAGAGGTAGAGCTGTTTTCTTCTCGTAAAAGATAGATGGGTCAGATGGTCAGATGGTGATATGGGTATAATTTTCGACCCGACTCCCGACTCCCTCGGTGCGCTTTCCGTTGGCGAATTAAATTCGCCACGGGTCGCACCGCTCCCGACTCCCGACTCCAATTAACCTAGGACGAGGTACCTCACCCAGATTGAAATCAGATAGTTTTTAGAAAAAATTGCGGATTTACAAGCAAAAGCCAAGACTAATTTAACAGAAGAAAACAAGGCTAACAGCTTCAACCAGGGCTTTATATTAAATTTACCTTAATGGTAAATTAGTAATCAGTAATTTTTCCTCACTACTACCGAGCAATGACCGATTACCATTAGCTCCTGTGTTAGCTTAAGTATATAGCCCAACAAACAATTGCTTATTTACCTGTTTCACCTCGATGCTGAAAATCCTTATAAAACAGCTGCGCCACGATAATTATATTCTTTGGTATAACAGCTTAGTTATTATACTATTTTTAGTTTTAAGTATCTATGTCAAGATTCAGGACAGGGGTTATATAGTCGTAGGACTTTTTGATGATCCTTTTCTTCTCAATCGCCCCTACATCGGCACTTTATCAGCTGTGTCTGAATTAATGTGGTGCGTAGTAGTAACCATTTGTTTATGGTGCTGGTTATTGCTGAACAAAATCCAGCCCAATCAAAAAATAAATCGATTTCTTTTATACTCTGCCCTTGGCATTGGAATATTATTAATTGATGATGTCTTCAGGATTAATTTAATACTAGCAAAACAAGGGATTTCCAAAGCGCCGGTGTATTTTATGTATGGCATAGGTGCCATCCTCTATGGATTAGCTTTTTGGAGGATAATTCGAGCTACACCATATATACTCCTGATGATTGCGGCAATTTTATTTGTCATATCTGGTTTGGTGGACTTCTCCCATTTGTCAGGAAAAGGAACCCGAGCCATGCTAGAAGATGCCACTCGGTTATTGGGTATTATGAACATCACTCTCTATTTCAGCCAGGTATGCTGGCAGGTGATGCTGCAATCTTGGAATAGAAAGAGAAATCGAGCTATCTAATTCCTAAATTGGGATTTAAAGTTCTCTGGGCAAAGAGTTATGGGGCAAGTTAAAATTCCGTAATTTCACAGATTTACAGTCGGTGGTCAAAACGTTAACAATATAAGAACTAAGTGTGTCTTAGTGTCCTCGGAGGTGATTACCTTCTTGATACCCAGTTCCACTTCAAAAGGGAATTAACTCCAACGGATAAGTGGGAGATCTGCTACTTGGTACGAAACCAAGCTGGTTAATCTGACCATTGCTGTTACCGTCGGTGCTGCTGGAAATTCTTGCCCAATTGACCAACGGCATATGCTCAAAACCTTACAAGACATGTTCTCCGGTCATTATCTATCCCAGGAGCATTGCTATGTCTGGAAGCCTGAATTAGTTGGACTTCATGCTGGATCGGATTTGCTAATTGCCCTATCCTATTACTCTATTCTGCTGTTGCTGATCTATTGTTGGTCTCAAAACCAAGATCTGCCATTACTCAAGATTTTATTACTATTTAGTGCCTGGGTTTTGTTCTGTGGCAACAGTCACTTGCTGGAGGTCTGGAGAATTTGGCATCCCGATTATTGGCTCTCTGGTTTAGTCAAAGGGACTAGTGCCATACTTTCTCTTTCTAGCGCGATCGCACTAGTAGTAGTGATGCCAAAAGTCTTAGCATTCTCCAGTCGAGCTCCACTAGAAGCGACTAACACAGCTCTGGAAAAGGAAATTGCTGAACGTAAGCAAACCGTAGAAGAACTACTGAGATCCCAACAAACCTTGTCCCTCTTGGTAGAGCAAACTCCTCTTGGTTTCATTGAGTGGAGCCTGGATGGTGAAGTGATGCAGTGGAACCATGTAGCCGAGAAAATTTTTGGCTATTCCAAGATGGAAGCCTTTGGACATCGTGCCCATCAATTGATCAAGCCGCAATCTTCCGTAGAGCAGTTCCAGCGAGTTCTGCAAGACTGTTTGAATTTTCAGTATAGCAACTGCATTACCGAAAACTACCATCCACAAGATGGCAGTAGTATATTTTGCCAGTGGCACAATGCTCCCTTAATTGAATCTGATGGCACCATCATCGGAGTGGTGTCCGTGGTACAGGATATCACGAAGCGCAAGCTAGAGGATGATGTCCTCACCCAAGCCTATGAAGAGTTAGAACAACGAATATTAGAACGGACAAAGCAACTAGCAGCAGCTAATCAAGTCTTAAAAGCTGAAATCAGAGAGCGACGCCAGGTTGAGTCGGAATTAGGCAACAACCTAGAGCTGCTTAACCGATTTTTGGAATATGTACCCGCAGCTATTGCCATGTTCGATCAGCAGATGAGGTACCAGTTTGTTAGTCGCAACTGGTACTCAGAGTACAACATATCTGATGACAACATCATTGGCAAAAGCTACTACGAGGTATTTCCAGAAACTCCTGAGGGTTGGAAGAAAATACACCAACGGTGCTTAGAGGGTTATTCAGCAGAGTGTGAAGAAGATTTGTTTATTCGCGCTAATGGTGAACAACAGTGGCTCAAGTGGGAAATCGGTCCTTGGGTTGACATTGCTGGGAAAATTAGCGGTATCATTATGAGTACTGAGGTGATTACAGAGCGTAAAGAAGCTCAAGAGGCCCTCAAACGACTTAATCAAGATTTATCCCAATCTAATCGTGAGTTAGAACAGTTTGCTTACGTGGCTTCCCATGATTTACAAGAACCACTGCGAGCCATTAGTAGCTACACCCAACTCTTAGCTAAAAAATACCAGAGTAACCTGGATGCTCAAGCAGATAAGTATATTCATTACATCGTAGATGGCGCTACTAACATGCAGCAGTTAATCCAAGATCTGCTGAGTTTTTCTCGGGTGGGAACCCATGGTAAAGAATTAGCAGCTACTGACTGTGAGGTAGTACTGAATCGGGTTTTAGACAATTTAAATGTAGCGATTATCGAGAGCGATGCCATAGTTACCCATGACTCCTTACCTGTAGTTATGGGGGATGATATACAACTGAGTCAACTTCTGCAAAATCTGATCGGTAATGCCATTAAGTTTCGCAGCCAAGAGCTACCCAGAGTCCATATTTCAGCGGAACTGAAGGCTAAAGAATTTATCTTTTCAGTTCGTGATAATGGTATTGGTATTGAGCCTGAATACTTTGAGCGCATCTTCACTATTTTCCAGCGCTTGCATACCCGCCGTGAGTATCCCGGCACAGGCATTGGTCTAGCAGTTTGTAAGAAGATTGTAGAGCGTCATGGCGGAAAAATTTGGGTAGAGTCAGAGCTAGGAGTAGGCACAACATTTTACTTCTCAATACCACAGCATCACCAGGATTTAAACATTATCTAGAAATTTCAGGAACTGGCATCATGAATATTATCACAAATACTCAACCAATTGATATTCTGCTGGTAGAAGATTCGTCGAGTGATGCCGAACTCATTTTAGAGGCATTATGTGATAGCAACCTATCTAGTAACTTTCATTGGGTTGATGATGGTGCTAAAGCGATCGCATTCCTCCGTCAGCAGGGAAAATATCAGGAAGCCCCACGTCCACATTTAATTTTTCTGGATCTGAATTTACCTAAAAAAGATGGTCGCGAGGTTCTCCAAGAAATCAAGGAAGACCCCCAGATAAGTACGATACCAATTATTATATTAACCACATCTGACTCTCAGCAAGATATTATCAATACTTACAGGCTAAAAGCTAACTGCTACATTTGTAAACCCATTGATTGGGAAAATTTTCTGTCGATGGTGAAGCAGATTGAAGAATTTTGGTTAGACCTTGTTAGACTGCCATCATATCAATAAATATGGACACCAATTCCCTGAAAATACTCCTAGTAGAAGATAACCCAGCTGATGCGGATCTTCTCCAAATCATTTTAACTGATGCCCAAGAGATTCAGTGGTCACTGGTGCAGGTAGAAAAGTTACAAGATGCTATTGATTCTCTCAGTAAACATCATTTTGATATAATCTTGTTAGACCTATCGTTACCGGATAAACAGGGATTGATTACAGTCACAAAAACCCACGAGGTAGTACCGGATTTACCCATTGTGGTGTTAACGGGTCTTAATGATAGAGTGACCGCCCTAGAAGCTTTACGAAAAGGAGCACAAGATTATTTAGTCAAGGGCAAAATTGATAGTGAATTGCTGATCCGCACCATTCGCTATGCTATTGAGCGAGCCAATACTATGAAGCAGCTTCGACAAAGTGAGGAGCAATTGCAACGACTCAATGAAGAATTAGAGCATCGCGTTGCGGAACAAACTGATGAATTAAGGCAAAAAAATCAGTACCTGCAACGGGAAATTGCCAGTCGGAAGTGCTTGGAAGAAGAACTTCGTCAGGCGTTGAATAAAGAAAAAGAACTCAATGACCTCAAATCTCGGATTGTTTCTGTCGTTTCTCATGAATATCGCACCCCACTAGCCACCATCCTCTCTTCGACAGAATTACTAGAACATTATAGTCATAAATGGTCTTCCGAAAAAAAGCGACGTCATTTTCAGCGGATTCAAACCACGGTTCAACATCTGACTAAGTTAGTGAGTGATGTACTGCTATTCAGTAAAGCTGAGGCAGGAAAATTGGAATTCAAACCATTACCTATAGATGTGGTAGCCTTCTGTAAGGAAATTGTCGAAGAATTTAAACTAACAGCTAATACTGGGTTGACTATTAACTTTAACTGTACAAATAATTCAAAGGAAACCTCCTGCTGTATTAATCAGGGTTGGTTTGAAAAAGCTGATCTAGATGAAAAACTATTGCGGCAAATTCTGTCTAATTTGCTCTCCAATGGGATTAAGTATTCACCGGATGGGGGTGATATCCAATTTGATCTGATCATGAGTGATCATAGTACCATGTTCCGGATCCAAGATTCCGGAATTGGCATCCCCCCAGAAGACCAAGAACGGTTATTTGAGGCTTTTCAGCGCAGTAGTAATGTTGGTACTATCTCTGGTACCGGACTAGGATTAGCAATTGTCAAAAAATGTGTTAACCTCCACGGTGGTGAGATTTGTGTAGAGAGTGAAGTGGGAGTTGGTACAGCCTTTACGGTCACATTACCATTACACTCATCCCGTTCTTCAGGTGTTAGGTCTTAGGTTAATAGTGGTTAGTCGTTAACGCTTAATACCTACTGTAAGCGTGTAAGTGTGCCTAATCAGTCTTGCTGGTGAGCAAATTGGTGAGCACCAAATAGAGAAAGTGCGATCGCAAACCCCAGCAGAATCGGTATCGCATACCAGGGAAACTCAGACACAGGTAAGTAAGCAGCAGCCCGGAGTCCAGTGCTGGTATAACTTAGAGGCAATAGATAGACAATAACTTTTAGGGCTGTAGGTAAGGTAGCTGGGTCAAAAAACGTCCCACCTAGGAAGGACATCGGCACAATTAAGAAGTTGTTGAAAAGACCAACCATTTCCAAGGATTTGACATTCAATCCCACTATCACCCCTAAACCGGCAAACACAGCACAATTAAGCACTAGCAACAAGAAAAATAAGGGATTGAGAAAACTCCATACTTTCCCAGTAAACAGCACTGCTACCAAAATTACTGAAGCAGATGTCATTAATCCCCGCAAAATCCCCGCCATCATTTTGCCGACATGCAAGGCTAAGGGATGGACTGGCATCAACAAGGTTTCCTCAAAGGTTTTCGTGTATAGCCGATCACCGCAAATGGAAAAGGTGGTGCCAGCAAAGCTAATGGTCATAGACGACAGCGCCACCATTCCTGGCAGAATAAATTCTAAATAGGATTCACCAACTGGGGGAACCATTGTCCGATCTAAGGTACTCCCTAGACCGAGACCAAATGCCAATATGTAGATCAGTGGGGAGATTAGCCCACTAGCAACGACTTGCGTGACTCGCACCCGTAACTTTAGCCAGTCCCCCCACAAAACCGTGAAGCTATCGGTCACGATAGTCGGTAACTGGGACCCTTTGAAGGTATTGTGATGGGGCAGTGATAGATTGGATTTCACAGTATCCGTTTAAATTAAGTTAATTTTCCTTTACATTACTAAATGTTATCACTGACCCTGAGCACCATTGTGATTAATCGTAGGGTGGGCAGTGCCTACCAACGCGGTTTGCAAGCTTCATGATCTGTCTGCTGCACTGCCCACCCTACATGAACTACTCCTCCCGACTCCCGACTCCCGACTCCCGACTCCCGACTCCCGACTCCCATTAACCTAGATTGTCAAATCAAGTTGCGTAGGGTGTGTTAGGGGCGGGCTTGGCCTGATGTTCAAGACCGAGCGCCAGTATTGGAACAGCCCGCCCCGTAACGCACCACTTGATATCAAGTACTCAATGATGGCAAGAAACTGACTATACCAGGAAAGGCAATAATCAACACTAACACCAGCAGTTGCAACAGGATAAAGGGAATCGCACCTCGGTAAATTTCCATGGTTTTCACTTCTGGTGGGGCGACACCCCGTAAATAAAACAGAGCAAAGCCAAAGGGTGGTGTCAGAAATGAGGCTTGGAGATTGGCTCCGATAATTACCCCGTACCAGACCAAATCAAGGTTAAGCTGTTGGGCGACTGGAGCAAACAGCGGTACTACAATAAAGGCAATCTCAAAAAAGTCTATAAAGAAGCCTAGTAGGAAAATCGTTAACATACTGACTATTAGGAAGCCAATGTAACCGCCGGGAAGGTTTAACAGCATCGCTTCCATGACGCGATCGCCATTCAAGCCACGAAACACTAAACTAAATGCTGTTGAACCCAGCAATATAAATATCACCATGCTGGTAATCCGCATCGTGGCATCAGAGCTCTGTCGCAGGGATGCCAAATTCAACTGACCATTCACACCAGCCAATACTATTGCGCCCAGGCAACCCACCGCCCCTGCTTCCGTTGGAGTGGCAATGCCAAAAAAGATACTGCCCAATACTAATAGAATTAACAATAATGGCGGTACCATTGATTGGATTACCCGCTTTCCCAAGGCTTTTCCACTGATATTTCGGACTTCTAGGGGTAGGGCTGGTGCGGCGTCTGGCTTGAGCCATGCTACGATGACTACATGAATGGCAAACGCCCCAGCCATCATTAAACCAGGAATTACGGAACCGATAAACAGGTCTCCTACGGAAATTCCTAACTGATCCGCTAATACTACTAGGACTACACTCGGGGGGATAATCTGTCCTAATGTCCCCGATGCCACGATTACGCCAGTGGCTAGTTCTTTGTTATAACCGTAGCGCAACATAATTGGTAGGGAAATCAGTCCCATGGCTACTACTGTTGCGGCAACGACTCCAGTAGATGCCGCCAGCAACGCCCCCACAATCACCACCGCTAAGGCCAATCCCCCTCGCAGCCGTCCAAACAGAATTCCCATGGTTTCCAACAGCTGCTCAGCAATGCCAGATTTTTCTAGCATGGAACCCATAAAAATAAAGTAGGGCACTGCTAAGAGAGTGTAGTTGCCCATGATCCCGAAAATCCGCTGGGGCATAGCGGTCAGGAAAATCGGGTCAAAGATACCCAAACTCACTCCCACAATGGCAAACAAAATTGCCACCCCACCTAGGGAGAAGGCTACTGGGTAGCCGATGGAAAGTAATACTAAGGCACCGCCAAACATGGCCGGACCTAACCAGTCATAACCCATGGTTTTATTCCTCCTCCTGGGGTGCCAAATATCCTGCAAAAATTGCCCAGTTTTTGATGGCTTCTGAGATTCCTTGAAGAATCAGCAACCCAAAGCTGACAATAATCATGGATTTAATTGGGTAACGGGGTAACCCTCCTGGATCTGGTGACATTTCTTGAATCGTCCAGGAATTAACAATTGCCCCCCAAGAAAAATAAATTACCATGATGCAGAAGGGAATTAAGAACAATAATGTCCCAATTAAATTAGCGATCGCTTGAGCCTTTGGCTTCAAACTCTTATAAAAAACATCCACTCGCACATGGCCATTATGCTTGAGAGTGTAAGCCGCCCCCAACAGGAATACTAAGTCAAATAAGTACCACTGAGTTTCGATAAACCCATTAGAACTTAAATTTTCTCCTATAAAACGTCCCAAGTAGCGACCAACGACATTCCACACACCAATCATGATCATCAGTGGCAAAATCCAGTAGGTTAAGCGACCAATTCTCTCGTTGAAGCTATCAATTAGTCTAGAAATACGTAATAGTTGTTGCAATAGCCACCCTCCTCACTTACCAGCTATTGGAAAGATATTTTATCATAGCAATTACCGATGACTGCGCTGCATCAAGACATTGTGCCCAAGAATAGATAAGATTGGATAAGTTCTATCCAAGCAAAATAAGGCGTTGGTGATTCTGGGTATGATTGTGCCCCCCTAGGGCGTGTCTTCAAACTCGGAGATCCCCCTAAATCCCCCTTAAAAAAGGGGGAATTTGAGTATGGCTCCCCCCTTTTTCAAGGGGGGCTGGGGGGGATCATAATCTTGCGGAAAACTTTGAAAACACGCCCTAGCCCCCCAATTTTGCGGTGCGACCCGTGGCGAATTTAATTCGCCAACGGAAAGCGCACCGGCGGGGGAACAAAACTCTAAAAGTCCCCCGAGCGAGGGATTGCTCGCTCGGGGGATTTAGGGGGCTTTACCAAAACCAAACAATCGCCCATTCATACTTCAATTCAGCAACGCCCAAAATAATAAGTGTTTGATGAAAGGGTAGTGATGAATTACCAGACGATAGGTTTACCTCAAGAATTCCTGAGAAGTTTGCAGGCATTACCACCACAGCAACAGCGCATGGTGTTTGATTTTGTGGAGTTTCTGGCTCTTAAGTATGTTGAATCTGAACCAAGTCAATCTCAGGCTCCTCGGATTTTCGGCTTGCTGGAAGGAGAAGGATGGATGAGTGATGATTTCAACGAGCCTCTATCTGATGAATTTTGGTTCGGTGAGAACGATCCATTGTCAGATCAGTCTCAGGCAGGTTAATAATGAAACTGCTATTGGATACTCATACGTTTATCTGGTTGACGGTAAGTCAAAGAAAGTTATCGGAACAGGTTAAAAGTTTACTGGCTGATAGGCAAAACGAATTGTTCTTGAGTTTGGTTAGTGTCTGGGAAATGCAAATCAAACTCCAACTTAACAAACTATCATTTAACTTTCCGCTGGCTGAGGTGTTGGAAAGACAGCAGCAGACAAATGATTTGTACTTTTTACCAATTGAGTTAGATCATATCTATGCATTAGCAAATTTACCATTACAGCATCGTGATCCTTTTGACCGACTTCTGATCGCTCAAGCTGTTGTGGAACAGATTCCTTTGTTGAGTATAGATTCTGTTTTTGATGGTTATCCAATCCAGAGGCTATGGTAGAAAGCAGCCAATCGTCATATTATCCGTGCTTTAAAAATACTATTCTTATCCTTTCTAACTTAATTAAAATGTGTTTCATACTGCGCTAAGACATGATATAAGCCAGTCAGAAAATAATCGCGATCGCACCAGCAGGCCAATGCGAAGCGGAGCATGTCAATTTTGTTAATCCCTGATTTAGATCCCCCTAAATCCCCCTTAATAAGGGGGACTTTTGAATCTAATTCCCCCCTTTTTTAAGGCAGGGCTGTTTCATTATAGAGTAAAAAGCTGTATAGTGAAGCAATAGCCGGAAAACAGGGCTAATTTCCCTTATATGCCATGCATCATGGAGAAAAGCTTAATCGACTATCTCAAAGAAATACCTGATCATCGCAGTCCTCATGGTCTTCGTCATCCTCTGTGGCTGGTGCTTCTAATCATAATTATGGGCATGATGAGTGGTTATTGGGGTTATAGACAATTGGGTAGATTTGTAGAACGCCACCGCAGAGAATTGATTAGTATACTTCAAATTCCTTGTGCTCGTGTTCCTTCTTATTCAGCAATCAGAAGGGTCATGATTAATTTAGATTACGAAGAACTCCAAGTTGTATTTAATCAATGGAGTAAACAATATAGTCTAATTCCATCTCATGAATGGATATCCCTGGATGGTAAAAGCCTCAAAAATACCGTGAGTAACTACGATCAGGCGCAACAAAACTTTATCAACTGTGTTTCGGCTTTTTCCCATCAAAGAAGATTAGTATTAGGGGTAAAAATGATGGAAAATAAACAGGAAAGCGAAATTCCCGTCGTTCGAGAATTAATTGAGTTATTAGATTTAACGGGTGTCGTATTTACTTTTGATGCTCTTCATTGTCAAAAAAAAACTCTGGCAGCCGTCGTCGAGTCAGGGAATGATTATCTAGTTAAAGTAAAAAGAAATCAACCCAAATTATATCAACAAATAGAAAGGGAATCAAACCGGCAAACACCACGACAAAAAGTGACCCATTATGAAAAAACTAGAAACCGTAAGACAAATCGTATTATCGAAGTGTTTGAGCCACCCGAAAACCTTGATACCAAATGGATTGGGGCTGGTTGTGTGATTAAAGTTTCTCGGAGTGGAACTCGCGGTAATGAACCCTTCAAAACTATTAGTTATTATCTTTGTTCAAAATCACCTCAATCTCGTCGTTTGATGGATGGAATTAGAGGACATTGGCTGATTGAAAATTCTCTTCATTGGGTAAAAGATGTCATTTATGAAGAAGATATTAGTCCCCAAAAATCCGGATTTGCTCCAAAAAACTTATCTTTGCTCAAAACCTGGGTTTTAACCCTTCTTCGAGCACATGGCTTTGATTCGATTAAGGCAGCAATCAGCGAAATGAGCCATAATCTGAAGTATATCCTCAGTTTTTGTACTTAAGATTAATTATCTCCGATTATCTTCTATTTTAATGAAAATGAAACAGCCCTGCCTTTTTTAAGGGGGGCTAGGGGGGATCTATTTACCTAATTACAAAGGTGACATGCTCCCAGGCGAAGTGCGATCGCAAACCAGAATCGTTTTTGAATTAAGAATATAATTCTACATTTTTAATTCAAAATTTTCATTCGATGATAATTTGGAAGAATCTTTAAGTCCCGGTAACCCCAGTTACTTGCCTTATAAAGACTATAAATTGATTATTTCGAGTTCTGGTATAACTGTTTCGCTACTGTTTTTGGGTCTTTATCTATTTCCTCTGTATCTGGGTTGAGGTCGATGTCAGAATTGAGTTTTTGTGCTTCTTGATAGACAGAAATAGCCTGCTCTATTTTCCCCTGTATTGCTAGCGATCTCCCCTGTTCTACCTTTCCTTGTGCGGCTAACAAGTACGCTACTGTTTTTGGGTCTTTATCTATTTCCTCTGTATCTGGGTTGAGGTCGATGTCAGGATAGAGTTTTTGTGCTTTTTTAAATTTTTTAACACCAGCCTTGACATTTGGCTCTTGTTGTGAAATAAAAGCCCTACCTTGTCTTACCAGAAAGTCTGCTTTCGCTTTATCTTCCCAACCAGCATACTTGAGACAGGCTTCTCCTGCTTTATTATCTTTTTTATTATCTTGATTATGGTGAGGCGCAGCGAGTTCAGGATGAAATTGCAGCTGATCACATGCCTCTTTTAAAGCCTCTTGCCAAGAGTAATTGCCCCACAACCGCACTGTTCTGTCACCACTGCCACTGATAATCTGTTTGCCATCTGGACTAAAAGCGATCGCATAGACAGAACTTGTATGACTTTCTAGTTTATGGATTAGTTGACCGGAATCTGTGTCCCACAACCGCACTGTGTTGTCATCACTGCCACTGATAATCTGTTTGCCATCTGGGCTAAAAGCGATATCAGTGACACTATCTATATGACCTTCAAAGTTATGGAGCAAATGACCGGAATTAGTGTCCCACAACCGTAAGGTGCTGTCGGTACTCCCACTAAGAATCTGTTTGCCATCTGGACTAAAAGCGATCGCATAGACAGAACCTGTATGACTTTCTAGTTGATGGATTAGTTGACCGGATTCTGTGTCCCACAAGCGCACTGTCTTGTCCCTACTGCCACTGAGAATCTGTTTGCCATCTGGACTAAAAGCGATATCAGTGACCCAACTTGTATGACCAACAAATGTATGGATTAGTTGACCGGAATCAGTGTCCCACAAGCGCACTGTGTTGTCCCAACTGCCACTGAGAATTGTTTTGCCATCTGAGCTAAAAGTGATATCAGTGACCTCTTTTGTATGACCAACAAATGTATGGATTAGTTGACCGGATTCTGTGTCCCACAAGCGCAAGGTTTGGTCGGAACTCCCACTAAGAATCTTTTTGCCATCTGGGTTAAACGCGATATCAGTAACAGAATCTGTATGACCTTTCAAGGTATAGAGTAGTTGACCGGATTCTGTGTCCCACAAGCGCAAGGTTTGGTCGGAACTCCCACTAAGAATCTGTTTGCCATCTGGGCTAAACGCGATATCAGTGACCTCGTCTGTATGACCTTCTAGTTGATGGATTAGTTGACCGGATTCTGTGTCCCACAAGCGCACTGTCTTGTCCCAACTGCCAGTGATAATTTTGTTCCCATCTGGACTAAAAGCGATCGTCCAGACACTATCTGTATGACCTTGTAAACGATTCCTTTCTCGTCCCTTATCTAAAGCTGTCAATAAGCTATAATTAACTTCATTTATCACCTTTGGTTCTAAATAGATTACCTTTGCTTGTAAGGATTTTTGGTAATCTGTAATTTTAGCGGTTAATTCAATAGCTTGGATAAATTTTTCTGTGGTAAGTCTTACTGATAGATAATCCTTGATATCGCTTGTTTATGCTTGTAATTCTGCGTTAATTTTCTTTTTATGATCTTGTCTCCAAAAAATCACAGCAATAACTGCAACTATGGTAACCAATATCAACCAAATCCTAAGTTCCTTCTGATTTTTCTCTGCTAATTGACGAGCCTTTCCCTCTGCTTGGCGTTTAGCTTCAGACTCCTCTAGTAGTTTTTTTTGACGTTGTTTCTCTTCCTGTTGACGTTGTTTTTCTTTGTTAAGTATGCGCTCGCGGACTTTTTGACTAACTTTAATAAGTTCTTGTGCCTCACTATTAAGTTGACCCTGATAAAGATCTTTAGCGAGATAATCCTCAGCATTACTTAATTTTGCTCCCTGTAGTAAAAAAGCAATTTCTTCTGGCCTACCTTCCCTTTTCCACTCTTCAGCTGCTGCCTCAATCTTACGGGCTATTCTCATCCCATCCCGGTTTTCACTTATCCAACTCCGCAACAGACTCCAATGACGAATCAAGGCTTCATGAGCTACATCCAACACTGCTACTGTCTTTGCTCCTCCTCCTTTACCTACCATTTCAGTGGTAACAACTAGCTTTTCATCTGCCAATTTTTGAACTACGGTATCAATAAGTTCTTCCCTGTAGCGCTGATTAACTAAATTCGGCTTTAATACTCGTCTGCGGGTATCTTCTGTACCTTCCCCCAACTGAGTCAGTGCTAGAAAAATATGCTTAACTGCTGCTTGTTCTTCTTCAGAAAATAGTTCATACACCTCAGTCGCCCGTTGACGCAAAGTACCCATTACACCACCCAATTTCACATAGGTGTTGAGCCGCAAACAGTTATCAGTGCTTTCTTCCCACAGTCGTGTCAGGGTATATTGCAGTAATGGCAAATACCCTGGCGCATCCGCTACATCTGCCAGTATTTCTTTCACCAGTTCTGGCTCTATCTCCAAATCTACCTGTTTGGCTGGTTCTACAATTGCCTGTTTTAACTCCTCTGGTGACATGGGCATTACAGCAATCCCATGTTCTTGAATCTGCTGTGCCAATCCGCTATAGTCCTGTTCAAGACATTTACCAAAAAAGTCTGCTCGCATCGTCAATACCAAGCAGAGTTTATCCCCGGTTTTAGGTAAAGCTCCTAATAAGCATTCAAAAAACTGCTGCCTTTCTGAGCTATCCTGACACAAGGTAAAGGCTTCTTCAAACTGATCAACTACCAGTATCACCCGCTGGGTATTGGTCACAGCTATTAATTGTCTCAACCCTTCAGAACCTTTTTTGGTCAAATCCTCGGCTTGAGCTAATTGATTCGCCCGTTCGATATCAGATAACCCAGAATCTACAAAGGTTAGTGCTAAGGAATTGAGGGGGTGTTCACCGGGCTGAAGGATTTTTATCTGCCAACTTTCACTACCCGATAACCTCCGTCCCAGTTGTAACTGATACAATAATCCTGCTCTAACTACACTAGATTTCCCACTACCAGACGCTCCCAAAACAGCGAGAAAACTACCAACACGCACCTTTTCCAACAATTGGTCTGTTAAGGCAGTACGACCGTAGAAATACCTGGCATCTTCTTCCGTACAGTCAAAATAAGCTAAACCCTTATAAGGACAGATACTTTTTGCTGAGGCAGCTAACTGTTTTGTTGCTGCTGTCCACCTGCGAGTCAGATTAATCGGTTCACCAGAATTACTAAAAATAGGACGCTGGGGAAAAGCATTCCGTTGTTGAGTTAGTAAATCAACTAAGGTATAGTTAGTTACCCATCGCTCTTGGCTTGGTTCCAATCCTAGGATCAGTGCAGAGGTGAGAACACTATGATTACTACCAATGTCTTCATAGGCGAGTTCAAAGGCACGAGAAGCAGCAATGAAACACCGGTCTCTGCCTTTACCCCGCTCTCCGGGGTCTGCTTCTGCTACATTTAGCACTTCCCCGGCATAACAGCAATCTAAAATAATAATCTGCTGCCTTACTTCACTTTCTTGTAACAGTCGTCGCAGCCATTGTAAGGATAAACCCCAAGAACCCATGTCTGGGTTAACATCACTAGTGGCCAAAAAGCCTTCTTGTATGCCTTTGCTTTTTCGTAAACCATGCCCAGAAAAATAGAGTAGCGCTGTATCTGGGGGTTTTCCATCTGATTTGAACAATTGTACTATGGCGTCTTCTAACTGAGTCAGAGTGACTTTGGTTTTTTTCCCAACCCGAATGGTATTATTCTGTTTATCCTTAACCGCCGGAAGTCGCGTTACCTTAAAGTCTCCATACTTCTCTAGTAATTGGGCTACAGCTTCTGCATCCTGCCCAGGTGCCGTTAAATTATTGAGGCGTTCATAGCTGTAGGTACTAATTCCTATTACTAAGGCATTCCGACTCATAAAAACCAGCTTTTTTAGATAAATAGGTGATTAAGAGGCATACAATTATGTTATCAGTCTTGCCGGTAAATAGTTTAGTAAATATTATACTATGACACAATTAACGCCAATTCAGCTAGAGGATGGCACAATTATTTATGTTGAAGCTACAGAAGATTTAGACATTCCTACGGTAAGCAGCCCAGACAACCAAGACGAAGAGGAAGAGGAAGAAGAAGCCCTTACCGACAAGGGCATGAGTTCTCCTGAAAGGCTACGACAGCAAATAATACAACACGCTCAAATCATTGAAGGTACAATCCGGGCTTACACTATTATTGGTTTAAATGCCTTCAAGAAAAAGCCAATACCTAACGTTAAAAAAGTTACCTTAGAATTTGGAATTGAATTAGGGGGAGAGGCGGGGATTCCTTATGTTACCAAAGGCACTGCTAAAAGTAATCTTAAGATAACAGTAGATTGTGAGCTTCCTAAGCCAGTTGAAGATAAGACTTAGTTAAGACAAATCTAGCAATTATGTCAGCATTTAGCGCTCAACTTACGAGAATTCTACTAAGTCCCTGTGGAAAGAAAATGTGAACTTGAATCTCCGGTAAGAACCGTTAGCGGGATTAAAATAACAGTCAGCTATTTATAAACACAATCCCATCCAGTCCGCATCGATGCTGAATATCCGTACTGATTTCGTGTTAGTCAACTAATAATATTGAACAAAACGATAGCTGCATCCAGCTTGGATTTCAAGCAAATCATAATTTCCAAAAGCTAGGCGAAGGCTAATTTCCTGTCTCTCCCAAAACTGCGGTAACAGGCTGAATTTTAGGCTTTAGCGGCTAATTTTCCATTCATCCAGCACTCAAGCAAAAAACCCCCCTCCTAAAATCCCAACTTCTGCACCGCCCTACGCTTAACCTCCTCACCCCGTCTATCATACTTAGCGGTAGTCACAGGGGAAGCATGGCCAGCTAACTTTTGTACCGTCACAATATCAATCCCAGCATCAAGCAAATCAGAGCAAAAGGTCCTGGGAAAATCATGGGGACTAAAGGACTCGACCCCAGCCTGTTTAGCTCGTTTCTGCAAAATCAACAACACGGCCTGGGGGGTCATTTTTCTGTACTGTATCTGCCCCCCTTTGCGTATGGGGCACAACAGCGCCCCTGGTTGATTGCCTCTTGTGGTCAACCAATCATTTACAAAAGCGATGCTCTTCAGAGCCGCTCCGCGAACGCACTTTCCGGTAAATAAACCCTCCTATCCTTACCCCCCTTTAGCCTAACAGAATGTATCTTTTTGTAACTTATAGACTGAAATTATTACCCAAAAAACATGTCACCCCCCTAGGTAGTATTACTATGATTAACTAGAGACAAATTAGGGAACTAACAATGAGCAACATCTACGTATTTCATCAGGGGCGAGGAGATAGTGGCTGGCTCTGGTATAACGTTTTTGATGGCAATGAATGGGTTGGAGACCAACAAGTTCCTAAAACTGGGATGACAGGAGATCCATCAGCAGTAGTATACAATGACCTTCTCTATGTGTTCCACCAAGGACGGGGAGATAGTGGTTGGCTCTGGTATAACGTTTTTGATGGCAATGACTGGGCTGGAGATCAAGAAATTGGTAAGACTGGTATAACTGCTGGCCCATCAGCAGTAGTATACAATGACCTTCTCTATGTATTCCACCAAGGACGAGGAGATAGTGGTTGGCTCTGGTATAACGTTTTTGATGGCAATGAGTGGGCTGGAGATCAAGAAGTTCCTAAGACCGGAATTACGTCTAGTCCATCAGCAGTAGTATACAATGACCTCCTCTATGTGTTCCACCAAGGACGAGGGGATAGTGGCTGGCTCTGGTATAACGTTTTTGATGGCAATGAGTGGGCTGGAGATAAAGAGGTACGGGGCACAGGTTTAACCGATGATCCAGATGCCTTAGTCTACAACGGTCAAATATACGTGTTTCACGAGGGCAGAGGTGATAACGGTTGGGTCTGGTGTAATATCTTCGATGGCAATGAGTGGGCTGGAGATCACAAGATACATAAAACTGGGATAACTGCTGGACCATCAGCAGTCGTATATAATGACCAAATTTACCTGTTACATCAAGGGCGAGATGACAGTGGATGGATGTGGTGTAATGTGTTTGATGGTTCTGAATGGGTTGGAGACGAAGAAGTACCCAAGACTGGTATTTCTGAAGGACCAAGTGCAGTGCTTTACTAAGTGATTGCGCATTGCTGAATCAAGATAAGAATGTAGAATTAAGAATGTAGAATGTAGAATTAAGAATTTAGAATGTAGAATTAAGAATTGGGAATTGGTAATAAAGAATTGGGAATTGGGAATTGGGAATTCTGCCTTCTGACTTCTGACTTCTGACTTCTGCCTTCTTAATTCTACATTCTGCATTCTACATTCTACATTCTTAATTCTACATTCTTAATTCTACATTCTGCATTCTAAATTCTACATTCTTAATTCTACATTCTCTCCTCCTTCAAGCACAATCGATCAAATAACTCCTTCGGAATAGTCTCAAAATCTTCCAACAAAAAATCCATAATCGCCAGAGGTTGCAAGTGAATAGCAGTCGGAGGGTTACAGCGACGACTAGTATTAAACCAGCCATTAACAGTGTGAGCAGAACAAGAACAGATCAAAGCTATATCTTCCTGGGTTAAGTCCCACTTTTGGTAAAACCGTTGTGGTGTCATACCCAATTGGTAGTAACTATACAGTCGGATTAGTATTTGCTCTCGCTTCTTGATGCAGTCGCTCATGGGGGAAACCCCCAAGACCGCGCTGCATCGCTCCGTGATGGGATAGGGATACAAATTTTCCTGCCTTGGCTCCCTCTGTTGTCCAAGCTGCTCAAGACGCTCCATCGCTTCGTGATAATCGATGGGATGATGAATAAATCGCTTTTTTGCCATTATGATAGAGTTACCTAAACTGTGGTTTGGTAGAGAGCCGCGCTTGAGGGGAGTCAACCAAGAAGCGCGGCTCTTTTCGCCATGTTTATATTATAAATAGTGTCTATGGTTGTTGTCAAGTAAAAAATCAAAAAAAATTGGATAATTTACGAAATTTGTAATAATTATTGACAACTAAAGTGTTAGTTTTGTAACAAGTTTAGCTAATAGCAAACTAAGGATAGTTTAAGACATAGTATTTTGCTTTAGAAGAAGCAGGGAGCAGGGAGCAGGGAGTAGGGAATAGGGAAGAGAAAAGAGGGAACAGGCCAAAAATTATCTGTACCTCATTAGGCTAAAAACCGCTATACTTTGGAGAAAACAAGGCAGAGGACAGAAGGCAGAAGTGAATTCAACCTTGGCCTATTGGCCACGCAATCACGTTCAACCTTAAACAACCTTCAACCTTCAACCTTCAACCTTCAACCTTCAACAACCTTCAACCTTCAACAACCTTCAACCTTCAACAACAGAAGAACCACTACCCGATAATGACTAAGACGTTACCAACGGGATGAGCCGGGCATGGATCGGATAATCCAGGGGATGTAGAGATGGGCTTGAGTACGCGATCGCGTAGCGTCTTTGTAGGAGAATCGCAGCTGCACCTGAACTTGCATGTCACCTCCCCAGAAATTTTTTGCGTAATTGTTGGTGGTTACCCGGATAACTATATAGATACTTAAAAATCAGCTATTAGCAGCTTGCATGTCACACTCCAGCTGCTGTCTGGTCAAAAGGGGACTAAAACTACTACTTTTGTAGCATTACCGTCTAATTTAGAGTATCGATTAGCTGAAAATACGAAAAGTTGCAAACTGATTATAGAAACACAACTAAATCATGATTACAGAAAAATTACTTGATGAAGAATTACTTGATAATGAAGAAATAATTAGCAGTCATGATTCTGCCATATATATTGATACGGAAGAATACCACATAAGTAAACCATTACCAAGCTTCAACCCATTGTGGGCTAGAATACTTACAGGTAGAGGAAGAAAAAATCAAATATTATTGATTCGAGGCAAATTTTATTTAACAAATTATCGAATAGTCTTTAAAGCTAGAGAAGAGAAATCCGATATATTCTTATCAACAGAAAATTCTATTAATTTGATTAATAGTACTAAAAATCGTCTTCACGGTAAAATCGATATATTCTTATGGGATATACAATTGATGAAGCGATTCAAAAGTATGATGACTAGAGGTTTGGATATATACACTAGAAATCATGGAAATTATAAATTTTTAATTTCTTTTGCAAACTTAGAAAAAATAATTAAAGATTTCCAAAGCATGACTATGAAAATAGATGAACAAAAAGTAAGCAATCTTATCAAATTTTCAAATAAAGTTTTTAGATATAGTAGCAATTTAATGGTAAATAAAAGATTAGAAGAACAGAACAAATACTGGTTAAAAGTAAATATAATTGTATTACTAATAAGGCGGATGAGGATACCTTTAGCAATAATTATTGCAATAATATTTTTTATTTAAAAGGTAGCGTTTATTATTGCTTTTGTACCAGTTATTTGTTTGTTGAAGCTGTTTGGTATAGATGTTGATGTTACAGGATAATAGTAAAATGGAAAATAACAACTCTCTTGTTGCAGAAGTCAAGGAAAAAGCAAATTTGACAAATTCTGAAGAATTATCTTTAGAAGAAAGTCAAAAAATTTTAAATCTTATAGAAGAAGGTGAAATTGAGGAAAAACACATAAAAGCTCTTGCAAAAGATTCACCTAAATTTTCTACTAAATTTATTGAATCCATGACTGAGTTAGTTCACACATTCCCGAGCTTAGTGGAAAAAGTAGGTGATGTAAATCAGGAAGCACTTGATAAAATTGATCATATTAACCACACGGTAAAAACCTTAAAGGATTTAGCATCTAATATTCAATCTGACGAAGGAAGAATAAAAATAGCAGAATTAATTTTTCAAATTTCCAAAGACTATAACGAAACTCTAAAAGAAATTAATGCTAATACTAACAATACTTGGTCAAAAATTGGTGGTACTATTGCATCTGCTTTTGTAATCGGATTAGCTATAATATTTCAAGGGTTTGGAGGTGATTCTACTTAATAGTAATAATAAAGAGGAAATAGAAGGTTCTAAACAATAAACAGTTCCAGCGTAGTAGCGCGCCTGATTTTCAAAAAAGCCCCCTTAGTCCCCCGAGCAATCCCTCACTCGGGGGACTTTTAGAGTTTTATTCCTACCCTGGTCCGCTTCCCATCGGCAAATTAAATTCGCCACGGGTCGCACCACAAAATTGGGGAGTTAGGGGGACAAAGTATACCGATAATCAGCAACTAGTACTAATCATCTACAGCATCAAACTCTACTTAGAGCGACGCAATTGTTTAGCAGCCTGTAATCCCTGATTAACAGTAGTAGTGCTAAAGGCTGCTACCTGAAGCCATGGGACAATAGCTTTGATGCTCTGTTGGACACCACTACTCGTAGTGCAAGTAGCGACAACAGCAAGAGCTATAGGAACACAGAAATGCCCCATAGTCTGAAGAGACTTTGTCATTATATGATCTCCTTGATTGTGATGGGTTGAAGGAGATTAAGCTTAATATCGTTAAGACGAACATAATATTAAACTTAATCACTAATATCGAACCATGAATAAGGCTGTGCCATAGTTCGCTTTAAATATTAACCGATTCAATTGATAGTTATATGTTGCGCTTTTTGATTTTCCTAAAACTTTAATTAAACTTTAATTAAAGTTTAATTAAACTTCATCAAAAATTTATATCAAGTAAATTATACTGGATTGCAGACGAACATAATATTAAACCTAACAGCTAATATCGGACTATTGAATAAGGCTGTGTCATAGTCCGATCATTTTCAACTTATTGAGCAAAGACAGCACTACCACAAACATGCTTTTGCCCTAGAATTAACGATCGCCCCTAAGATCAAGAGTAATCTCAGCAGTGATCACCCGGTCTGTCTGTGAGAGAATCTTCACCCGTCTAACCCGACCAGCATAAGGCGTTCGCGTAGCGTCTCCTAAGGAGAATCCCGTCGCCTGGGTATTTTCGGTTGTCTGGTTGAGGAGTTAATTTAAACCTGCTGTGTGAATGCCCCCTGCCTCCTAAAACCCCAACTTCTGAACCGCCCTACGCTTAACCTCCTCCCCCCGCCGGTCGTACTTAGCCGTAGTCACAGGAGAAGCATGGCCAGCTAACTTCTGTACCGTCACGATATCAATCCCAGCATCAAGCAAATCAGAGCAGAAGGTCCTGCGAAAATCATGGGGACTAAAGGATTCCACCCCAGCCTGTTTAGCCCGCTTCTGCAAAATCAACAATACGGCCTGGGGGGTCATTTTTCTGTACTGTATCTGCCCCCCTTTGCGGATTGGGCACAACAACGCCCCTGGTTGGTGACCTCTCGTGTCCAACCAATCATTTACAAACGCGATTCGGCAGAGCCGACGCTTCGCGATGAAGCAAAGCTTCCGCGCTTATGCGATCGCATCCAAAGCTTGCCTCATTGTTGGCTGCGACCCAGGACTCAAAATACTCAAATAAACCCGTGCCGGATGCCCAGTCAATGGCAAAGCTGTGGTCAGAGATAGTGATGTGTTAGTGAGGGTTACACTCATTGGGATACTCTTAAACCGTGATTAATCGGGGTAAACCCGGTACCACGGGTCAAGGTGCAATTTATTGTTGCTTGAGTGAGGGGTGGTCAAACAGCAATTGGAGTCAAGCCTACCACCCATCTTGTCT
>NZ_JAAHHC010000041.1:42144-55761 GCF_010672265.1 Moorena sp. SIO3A2 | reverse complement strand
CATGAGCGACTGCCGTGGTTTCCCCCATGAGCGACTGCCGTGGTTTCCCCCATGAGCGACTGCCGTGGTTTCCCCCATGAGCGACTGCCGTGGTTTCCCCCATGAGCGACTGCCGTGGTTTCCCCCACTCGCGCTTTGCATCAAGACAGGTGCGGACGCAGGTTCCGCACACAGCTTATTCTAGGGACAAAACCATGAACCGTCCAGAAGATTTTGAGGGGTTGGGTCTGTAAACGTAAGTTACTCCCTGAGCCATCTGCTCCTGGTATAGTATCTCTTCATGCCCGTCAAAATTAATGACCAGTGCATACCATGCATCTTCTTGTGGCAAATTGAACACAGCATAGCCCAACTCATCTGTCCTGGCCTGCCCTTGTCCGATCACCCGAACCGAAGCGTTGTGAACCGGATCGCCTTTTTGATCAAGGATCCGAACTCGGCTAGCTCTGTATTCATTGGGAGAGCTGGTAACAGCTGAGCTCATTCCTGTGGGGCGATCTGGGACTAGATCCACAATGTCTTGTTCATAGCCGTAACGTTTCGGCGTCATCCATTCTATACCATATTTGGCCTGTAAGTATTCCTCGGGTGGATTGGGAACGAGGAAAGTATCTCCAAGGAAGTCGATTGCTTTTAGCTGGGTTACCAGTCTGGCAGGAATCAGGACCCCAGGATGGTGCCTGATATAGTCTTTGATAATCTTATGGCACATCCAATCAATCCTGATGAATGACTTCATCATCGTGACGCCAATGCCGCTATCGTAGGGTTGAACTTCGGTGTAAAAGCCATGTTCCCTGAAGGCACGAACAACAGGCTCTATAACTTCCCTAGTGACTACGTGGATCCCCATCACAGAACCCAAATCCAAATCATCATCCCAGGGTATGAATCCATGTTCTCGGATCGCGCCAAGACAGGTACCTTGCTGCAGAAAGAAGGTCACACCAAATTGATCCAAAATTTGCTTGACTTCTTTAAGCACTGTTTTGGCAGTAACTGGGTCCATGGGTTTAAAGACTTTATATGAAAGTTCCAGAGAGGTTTTATCTGCTCCAAGGTTTTGTTGCACTATATCTTTCCAGTTTTTTCTTTGATTATCCTAAGAGGTTGTCTGAGAAGTCTCATTTGCTACATCCAAGCCCCCGTTGGTTCCCCGAGCGAGGGGGTCTTGGGGGGCAAAAGTCAGTATCAAAAAACTTTTCAGATATCGTCTAATATTGAAAATATAGAGTTACATTACCATGATTGGGCTAATTCCAAGTTATACGCTTACATTTCTTTACTTTGAATGAGAAGGATGACAGACTTCTACCTAACGGGGTTTGAGCTTAATGGCGGCAGCCCCGCGCCCTACCTGAAAGGTGGGCGTCTTGAAGTTACCGTAAGGAGAGTGGAGCCTTTACAGTTGGCAGGCTATGCAGAAAAAGTTTAAAACTCATTAATTAAGGGGCGTTGCTGAATCATGAAATGGTTTCACCTGAAAGGGGGATTTTATGATATTTTAAATAATAAATAAGAAGCCTAATTGATAATTCCAACATTGTCTTGATGCAAAGCGCGAGTGGGGGAAACAACGGCAGTTGATCATGGTTTGAATTTACCGTAAGACAGGCTCGCCTTAATCAATAAGTTTTACCCCTTTTCTGCATAGCCTACCAACCATAAAGGCTCAACGTAATCAGGTTTAGTCTCCGGGGGGAACCCCCGCGTGAAGGCACTGCCTCGCCATGACCGCGCTGCATCGCTTAGATACATTTTTAGGCACAGCAATTTAATCTTTTTATCGTAACCACGCTCACTTTTAACCTCTAGAAATTGTCGTCCACATTCCTTGCCTTTATATCTTTGTTTTCCTCTTTGATGACCATATTTATGAGTTTTATTGCTATGACATTTAGGGCATTTCATGGTTTTATTTTTATAAAACCATTTTTTGATTCAGCAACGCATTAAAACCGCACGTGACACATAAACTATCACGGCTCCTCCGTGGATGGTTTATGTGGCTGCTAGCTCTTTAAAAATCTTTAACAACCAATAAGGTTAACAACTTATAAATTAAATAGTTCTTATTTAATCCTTAATCCTTAATCCTTCGTTCATCCTTTTTTTGACTTTGATGGGGTTTTAGGTGAGCGTGAACCCCCCTTACCATTGTCTTTCTTACCATTGTCTTTCTTACCATTGTCTTTCTTGCCAGAGTTTTGGGGTTTGACAGGAGCATTGAGTTGCTGACGTCCGTTGCGAATTACTCTAAGCATGTCACTGAGGTGCTGCTCAATATTGTAGAGCACTCCGTCAGCGTAGGCATCTGCCCCATTTTGAATTTCCTCACACTCCGCTAGGGTCATTTGGCGCATTTGCTCCAGTTCCTGCTGGGCTTTGCGGCGCATCTGCTCAAGCTCCGATACCGTTTGCTTGTGCATCGCCTCACACTCTTTTTGAACTTGTTGGCTGATTTGTTGGGCTTCGTGTTCCGCTTGCTGAATAATACCGAGTTCATCTAAGATCATTTCAGCACGCCGCTGAGCTGTCTCAATGATTTCTTGAGCGTACTGTTCAGCTTGCTGGATAATTGCATCGTGTTCTTCAATTATTCTAGTAGCTTGTTGAAAAGCTAAGGGCAAATTTTCCCGCACCAAGTCGAGTTGAGCCAGCAACAGTTCTTCATCAATCAGGGTGCGCCGGGTAAACGGGATGTGGGGGCTATCGAATATTATGTCCTCGATATAGTTAAATTGCCCCTGAATATCTATGTCTCCTGATCCAGGATTAAAGGATTCAGTGGGGTTTGGGGGTTTGTTTTGCTCGGGTGGGTCGTACCGGGATGATTCTTGGCGTAACATCGGTATATATCTAAGGCAACCTGTTGGGGGACAAGATGATCGACGGAGCCGCCAAATTTGGCAATCTCTTTGACTACGCTACTACTCAAGAAACTATATTCGTTAGAGGTGGCGAGAAAAACCGTTTCGATTTCATCCCAGAGGGTATGATTGGTATGAGCCATCTGGAGTTCCTTCTCAAAGTCAGAAAGCACCCTTAACCCTCGCAACAGTACTTGAGCTTTCTTCAGTTTGGCATATTCCACAGTTAAACCAGTAAAACTGTCCACTTCCACATTAGGTAAGTGTTGGGTGCAAAGTTTAATCTGCTCGACTCGCTCAAGCACTGTAAACAAGGGAGATTTATTTGGATTGCGCAGCACCGTCACAATCACCTTATCAAAGAGTCTACAGCCACGCTGGATGATGTCAAGGTGTCCTAGGGTAATGGGATCGAAGCTGCCTGGATAGATTGCAATCACGACGCAAGTATTACCAATGGGTTCTCCGGTGATTATATAGCTTGTTTCACGGCCATGACATACTAAACTAATAGTTAAGCTATTAGTTGTTAACTCATTGGTGATTAGTCCCTAGTCATTCGTTATTGGTGATTAGTTTTTTTTGATATAGTATATAGCATTTTAATTGCAGCCCCACACTGTCCCCCCTCCATCCCCCATCCGTTCCACCTGTTAACCCATTTACATCTTTTAACCCATTCGTAGCGCCATCTGCCTATTGCCCATGCTACGCTGATCAGCAATGTGTTCACTACGCACACTCTGTGTGACGACCCGGTTAACCTCAACCGATGAAACGCCTATGGTACACATCAAGCGAGTGGAACTCTCGCGGTTCAAATCCTTCGGCGGCACCACAAAAATCCCCCTCCTGGAAGGATTTACCGTAATTTCTGGGCCAAACGGGTCAGGCAAATCCAACATCCTTGATGCTCTTCTATTTTGTCTTGGTATCGCCAGTTCCAAAGGAATGCGAGCTGAACGCCTTCCTGATTTAGTTAACCACAATAAAGAACATCGAGGCACTGTCGAAGCCAGTGTCACAGTTACCTTTGACTTATCTGACTTCAATAACTATGACGAGTTACAGCTTAAAGAGTTAGACGAACCGTTACAGGTTAGCAAGTTACAGGTTGTTCGCGAAGCCTGGCCGAAAGGCCAAGGTTCAGAAAATAACCTTCAACCCAATAACCTTCAACCGAATAACCTTCAACCAGATAACCTTCAACCGAATAACCTTCAACCAGATAACCTTCAACCCAATAACCTTCAACCCAATAACCTTCAACCCAATAACCTTCAACCAGATAACCTTCAACCCAATAACCTTCAACCCAATAACCTTCAACCAGATAACCTTCAACCCAATAACCTTCAACCCAATAACCTTCAACCCAATAACCTTCAACCGTCAACTGATCTAGAATGGAGTGTGACTCGACGGCTGCGAGTCACTAAACAAGGTAATTACAGTTCCCAGTACTATATCAATGGTGAACCCTGTACTGTTACTGCACTTCATGAACAACTCAATCGCTTGCGGGTTTACCCAGAAGGTTACAATGTTGTCCAGCAAGGAGACGTCACTAGCATTATTTCAATGAAATCCCGAGAAAGGCGGGAGATTATTGACGAATTAGCTGGAGTTGCTGCCTTTGACCGCAAAATTACCCAAACTAAACAAACCCTCGCCACTGTCAAAGAGCGAGAAGAACGCTGCCGAATTATTGAACAAGAACTGACGGCTCAACGCGATCGCTTAGCTGCTGACCGTGCAAAAGCCGAGAAATATCAAAAACTCCGTGCTGAACTCCAACAAAAGCAACAGTGGGAAATTGTTATAAAATGGCGATTGCTCCAGAAGCAAGTATCCCAACTCCAACAGCAGATTGATGCTGCTAATACGAAAAAAGCGCAGCTTATTGCTCAAATTACTAGCATTGAGGAACAAATCAACCAAACTACCACTGAACTTGACCAACTCAATGCTCGGGTCAAAGCCTTAGGAGAAGAAGAGCAAATTGCGATCGCATCCACCCTTGCCACTCAACAAGCTGAACAACGTCAATTACAAACCCGACAGCAGGAACTAACTGAGAACCTACAAAATGCCGCTGTCAATCTCCAACGTACACAAGAGACAATTCAACAAGTCGAGCAAACCCTGCAACAGTTGATCGCAGAAAAAAATGATCTAGAGACCTTGTCTAAAACCTCCTTACAAGTCGCACGGGATGAGGCCCAAGCTGCTCTCAACCAAAGCCGAGAACAAGCCAATGCGATCGCAGCCGCTAGTGATGCCTGGGTACAACAACAAACCACCCTCACCAAGCACATCGACACCCTACTCAAAACCATCAACCCCCAAAGGACAGAGCAAGCTCAACTCCAAGAGCGTCAGAATCAGCTAAATCGGCAAATCGAAGACCAAACCCAGCAACTGCAAACCTTAGAACCAGAAATCGCCACCAAGCAAACCCAAGCTGTGGCATTAGACACCCAATTAACCACTTATTCCCAACAAGTCCAGTCCCTCGCCCAATCCTTAGGGAATACCGAACAACAACTACAACTCCAACAACAAACCCAAACTCGCCTGCTGGGGGAACAACGGCAAAAACAACGGCAACTCGATAAACTAGAAGCCCAAGCCCAAGCTCAACAAGAAGCCCAAGGGACCTATGCTACTAAAGTTATCCTAGAAAGTAGTATACTAGGAGTGTGTGGATTAGTCGCCCAATTGGGTAGAGTTGAACCCCGCTATCAGCTAGCCCTAGAAATTGCCGCTGGCGCACGCCTCGGGAATTTAGTGGTAGAAGATGATAGGGTAGCAGCGGCTGGGATCGAACTCCTCAAACAAAAACGCGCGGGAAGAGCGACCTTCTTACCTCTGAACAAAATCCAACCTAGGCAATTTAGCGAAACGGTTGTGCTACGATATGCTAAGGGCTTTGTTGACTACGCCATTAGGCTAATTGATTGCGACCCCCGTTACCAAAAAGTCTTTGCCTATGTATTTGGGTCTACGGTAGTCTTTGAAACTCTCAATGATGCCCGTACCTACTTGGGTAAACACCGCATCGTTACCCTAGATGGGGAAATCTTGGAAATAAGCGGTGCCATGACTGGTGGTAGCAGCAGTCACCGTTCGGGATTGCACTTTGGTACCAGTGACACTATGGAGTCCTCTGAAATCCGTAGCTTGCGAACCCGATTAGCGGAAATTGAACAGGTTTTAAACCATTGTGAGGCATTGATTACTACCGAATCTGCTTCGGTGAAACAAATTACCCAGGAATTGACAGAAACTAGAGCAAAACACTCGGAAACCAAATTACGTTTGGAACAGTTACAAAGAGAGATTGAGCAATCTCAGACCAATCAAGCCCAAATGCGATCGCTTCTGGCTAAAAACAACCAAGAACTCTCCGCTGCTACTCAACGGCTAGAGACCATAGCGATAGAGTTACCCCAACAAGAATCCCAACTTGCCGACTTAAGGCAACAACTGGCTCAACTCGAAGAGTCTCAAACACATAACGAGTGGCAACAGATTCAGAACACCATTAAAACCCAAGAAGCTCAGTTGCGCGAGTGTGAACAAGCCTTGAGAAATACCGAGAAACAGCTACAACAGAAAGAGAATCAGCAGCAGCGCCTCAGGGATAAACTTACCGAAGGCCACCGCAAAATAGCAGACTATCAAACCCAAATCGAATCTTGGCAACAGCAGCAATCAGCAATTAACACTCAGTTAGAAACACTCACCAAGCAAATTACCGAAACGACAGTTGCCTTAAGCCAGTTAGAGGAGAAATTGGGGCAACAGAAACAAAAACGCGATCGCACCGAGCAACACCTACAGAGACTGCGCCAACAACACCAAGAAACCTCTTGGCAACAGCAAAAACTCCAAGAAACCCAGTCTGCTAGAGCAGAAAAACTTGCTAGTCTCCAAACTCAACTCCAAGACCAAGCTGCTGAATTACCAGACCCAATACCAGAAATACCTCAAATTGTCAAAAAAAATTCCCCCTCTAGTGATAAAAAAAGCTCAGAGGTAATTACCTTGGACTCCCTAGCTGCTCAACTAGAACAACTACAAAAGGAACTGCGCAACGGACAGAAACGTCTACAGGCTATGGAACCCGTGAATATGCTGGCCTTAGAAGAATATGACCGAACTCAAACTCGCCTCCAGGAACTGTCTGAGAAACTGGAAACCATAGCTGGTGAACGGACTGAACTGTTGCTAAGGATAGAAAACTTTACCACCTTGAGATACCGTGCTTTCAAAGAAGCCTTTGATGCAGTCAATGAAAATTTCCAAGCCATCTTTGCTGAACTCTCCGATGGGGATGGTTATTTACAACTCGATGATCCAGAGGACCCCTTTAGCGGTGGACTAAACCTGGTGGCGCACCCCAAAGGTAAACCGGTGCGGCGGCTAGCATCTATGTCAGGAGGAGAAAAATCCCTCACAGCCCTTAGCTTTATCTTTGCCCTACAACGCTACCGTCCCTCGCCATTTTATGCTTTTGATGAAGTCGATATGTTTTTGGACGGGGCAAATGTCCAGCGATTAGCTAAAATGATCAAACAACAGGCTAAACTTGCGCAATTTATTGTAGTAAGCTTACGCCGTCCTATGATTGAGTCTGCTCAACGCACCATTGGTGTTACCCAAGCCAGGGGAGCATACACTCAAGTCTTGGGTTTAAAACTATCACCCAAAAGTACGGTTAACTAGATAAAATCTCATTCATCAAATCCAGTATTATTGTAAGCATTAAGCCCAAGGCTGATCAGCTATAAGCCGTTCATGATTGATTTTGGAGAGAACCGACCCACGAACCCCTCGTCCGAAGGGCGTCCTGTACGAAAAAAAAACCGATGTTCAGAGGTGATTATATATAACCTCTGTAGTCTGTTGATCAACCTAAGGGTGGCATTACCTTAGCTGAAAGCTGATAGCTGAATGCTTACGTATTAATGCTCACGTATTAATGCTCACGTATTATTTATTTTTAATCCATCAGGAGTATAGCTCAGGAAAAGCGAGATATAATGACAACGGAACAAATTCGTCCACGCTCCGATATCTTAAATACTCAGGTAATTACCCGTGACAATGGTAAGCGCCTTGGAGTCGTCAAGGAACTCTTGGTAGATATAGACAGACGGCAGGTTGTGGCACTGGGTCTGCGAGATAACCTCCTGGCAGTAGCCGGTATGCCAAAGTATATGCTCCTGAGCAGCATTCGACAATTTGGTGATGTCATCCTGGTAGATGATCAAGACGTTATCGAAGATATTGATGTCGATGCCTATAGTACCCTGATTAACAGCGAAGTGATCACCGAAACCGGTGAACTCTTAGGTCGGGTTAGAGGCTTCAAGTTCAATGTAGAAGATGGCACCGTTTCCGCCCTAATCATTGCATCAATAGGGTTACCCCAAATACCCGACCAGGTGATTAGTACTTATGAGCTACCCATTGATGAAATTGTCAGCAGTGGTCCAGACCGATTAATTGTATTTGAGGAAGCTCAAGAGCATCTGGTCCAGTTAACCGTCGGGGTCTTAGAACGTATGGGGATTGGCAGACCCCCTTGGGAAAAGGACACAGAAGACCCCTACTATACCCCAACGGCTAGACCAGAAAATCAACTGGGAACGGGGATTCCAATACGTACTCCTATCTCTCAGACAGTAGAGAATGCCAACCGAGCCCAAGATGCCTGGGATGACGATTGGCAAGAGCCAGAACTAGAGCCGATCAAACGAGAAGCACCAGTCCCGAAGAAGTATGTCGAAGCCAGATTAGAAGAAGATAACTGGAGCGATGAACGGGAAGAGTCCCCTCAGCCAGTGCGCTACGAGCAGCCAGTCTATAGCTCACCCGAGCCTTCCTATGGTAAAACTAACACCCAGGACTATGACAAGTACGAAGTCGAGGGTGATGCCTGGGATGATGACCGCTCCCCAGAGCCTTACAAAGCACCGCGAGTCAATATTCCTGAGAAAAAGAAAGCTCCAGAATACGAAGAAGAGGCTGGTTACTAGAGGACGCACAAGTCGAAAGCCCCGCGTTTTTAAACCGGGTCAGAAGTTACCGCAAGAATAGGGCAGCCTTTACGATTGGTCGGCTATGAGCAAAAGGGTTAAAACTTTATAATTAAGGCTGCCCTATTCTAAGGTTTCGTCTCCGGGATGAAGACTCGCAGCGACTTTAGTCGCCAAAAGGTTGACGATACGTTAGCGCCATAGTAAAATCTAAATATGGGTACAGGCTGAAAAACCGAGGCACAACCGGGTCAGAGACCCGCAATTGTTTGACCTTAAAGTAGTAATGCCCGGAGGGCAGGGAAAATCCTCCTTAAAAACCCAATCATCAACTACCAATTGGTGTGTGAACCCAGCAAGATCACAACTTCAGAAAATAATGGTACGGCGGGGCACGCCGAAACCAAGTGAAACAGAGGAGCAACGGACTCTATAAGGCACTTCTCAAAAAAGTAGCTAAACGCCTAAGGAGACTAGCCCGCTGGGTCTTTCGTGAACTGAACTAAGATTTTAGTCTTGACGGGATTTCGGTTTAGATATTGCCATTTGGACACGGAGGTTTAAGGCCGGTCGTAGATCTAGGAATCCCCGTCTTTTTAAAGCGGGGAGTGTCAATAATTAATGACCATAGTTGAGGGTTGTTTGTTGATTGTTGTTTGTTGACTGTTGTTTGTTTACGGTTCATGCTTAATCCTAGAGTTGAGCACCCAGTGGATAACTGGTTGACGGTCAACCCTGGCCTTTCGGCCACGCGATCGCTGAAAGCGGGACTTCGTCCATCGCGTTCAACCCTGGCCTTTCGGCCACGCTAAGCGAACAACTCGCTTCAATTCAAAATTATCAATTCAAAATTAAAAAATACCCCACGAATGAATTCGGGGGCTTGTATCCGTTGAAACAATTAAAAATTAGAAAGCTATTCATTTTGAATTTTGAATTTTTCATTTTGAATTCAAAAATGGTCAGTCGATACAGGCAAAGGTAGTTGTTGTTAGAAAATAGGTCTATCCTTGATCAATAAAGAACTAGAGAATTCCGATTTGGCTTTTGTTTCAGGATTTTGACAGAAGAGGGATATAGCGTTTCTCCTAGTTATGAGGTACAGTCAATTTTCGCAACCCCTACTCCCTACTCCCTACTCCCTACTCCCTACTCCCTACTCATTTCTTGGTTAACACAAACAAACTCCCCTGATTCCCCCGTCCAATGCGCAGGTCATCATCAAGATAGGTGATCTCTAACCAACCCTGTTGATTGTCCCTATTGATGGGAAAGTCAATAGCTGGAAACCTTTTGCCAGCTTCGATTTGCTCAATGAAATCATTGGCAGAGCTATAACTCAGGAAGCTTTGTAGACCAATGATAGACCTCTCGAAGCTAACATTAACCCGGCATTGAGATACTGGCTCGAAACTAGCACAAACACTGACAACACCTTCGAGATAAGGAATACCAGATAATTCAGCTATGTTGTAAATTTTAGTATCTGAAGTACGAACACATTGGTAGATTTGACCCAGTTGTACCAAGGGAAATCCGTCAAGATTCAAAAGTTCTTGACTCGTAGTATATAGCAGACGCCAGTTACCATCTAGCAAGTCTTGCGCCTCAAGGGGTCGAGGGGTAGGGTTTCTCCCTTCCAGTTGAGTAACTGCTGCGAGTATTGCTGTTTTATCGGTTTTGCTTGCTAATAGACCACGATTCTTTCCTGCGATCGCTTCTAAGAGTTCCGCCTTGCCAATCATAATATTTCCTCTAGCTGACTGCTAGACTCAAAGTTAAAGGTTTTCACCTCGTCCATATTAGCTGAAGAAGTCTATGTACAATCCTGCTCTACGTGAAATACATCGTGATCAACTCGCTGAGGTTATTCCCCTTAAGCAAGAAACTTCCCTTTTAGATTGGTTAGAGTCTAATAATCGCCTGATCCCACGGGAGAATTTAGAGGAAGAAAATCCCCTAGGTGATGACGTAGAAATCTCTGAACTGATGGGGGTAGAGGACAGTAACTACGAGGAGGAAGAAGAAAATTTGGGTTAACACTAACTAGTTTTTCGTAAGCATTCAGCTGTCAGCTATCAGCTAATGCGCTACAGATGGTACTACTTGAGGTGCTAGCAGGCGATTTAACTGCACGGGGTCGGATGAGTAAAACGAGCAGGGATTTTCAAGCAGCCGTACCAGCACCCCCTATGCTTGTTTACTACCTCCCGTTGATTAGCATGATACCATTAGGCTGATAGCTGAATGCTTACAGTTTTACCCAATATTTTTAGCCCAATTGCAATCAGAAATGATTCAGAATGAGACCGTTGCTGAATCATTTCTGAAATCCTAAAAATCTAGGTAGCAGGAAACCCCGCGTCTTTAGACCGGGTCAGAAGTTACCGTAAGAAGAGTGGAGCCTTATTTCATGAGTTTTAACCCTTCAATGCAACCGCCTGTCGCCTATAAAGGCTCCACTCTTCTGAGGTTTCGTCTCCGGGAGGAATGCTCCACAGTGGCTAAAGCCACTTAGGGTTCAACCATGGTGAGGGTCGGTAATATATCTCTGGATAGTTTCAGTGCTGACTTTTCCCGCTGTCGAAAAAAAGTAGGGCAGTTCCTGTAGGGTGGGCAGTGCTTGAAACAGATACATTTGCTGGCAAAGGGCAAAAAAGGTAAGCACTGCCCACCCTACGATTAATCTTGAAAGCAGTTCCTGTAGGGTGGGCAGTGCTTGAAACAGATACATTTGCTGGCAAAGGGCAAAGGTAAGCACTGCCCACCCTACGATTAATCTTGAAAGGCTTTTCCGGTTCTATCCCTTTGAGTTGACAAAGCTCTAGGTAATCATCCACTGCTTCGTGAAAACTGGCGCGAAGAGATTCAACATCCTGACCTTCATAACTGATTAGCCTACGAATATACTCTACTTTCCCGTATAAAATCTCATCTTGGTCGTTGTAATTGACTGAGCCAAGGTATTCCTTGTATTTCACCAAGTTATTCATTTATTTAAAATGTAAACATAGATCTTGTCGGGTGGGCAAATGGGCATCATCGCTGATGAAATTATCAAATTCTCAAAATTTGCCCACCCTACCCCTACCTGATACATCTTGATACCAAGTTGCGGTCAAACGTACAACTTTATCTTCCCCCAATCTCCCTATCTCCCAATCTCCCTATCTCCCAATATCCCTATCTCCTTATCCAACCAATCTACTATCTTTGAATGCAACTCGGTATGAGTCACAATCTCGGTACATTCATCCCAAAAACTCACCCATGAGCGTACAAACCAATGTATAGCAGAAGTCAGAAGTCAGAAGTCAGAAGTCAAACTCTTGCGCTTCTTGATGCAGTCGCTCATGGGGGAAACCCCCAAGACCGCGCTGCATCGCTTACTTAGGTTTGAGACTTTTCTCATGTCCTAACTGCCCTGGCGACTGCTATAAAAACTGGACGGTGCGCGCCTCCAAGGCCGTGAGGGATTGCTCACGGCCTTGGGTCGCACCGCTATGTCTTCGCTCTTTTCCCTTGGCTTATTTCACAGGACCGATGTACTTTTGTATTCCTTAATCTAGATTAACTTTTTTTGTTGCTAATATCTGCTGCTTCATTAAACGTATAATTATCCCAAACATTTGTGCCATCAGCTCCAGGTTTTTGAAAGACATAGGGGCGGTTAGGCATCGATTTAAAATAGTCTTTCTCAAACCAATAACCTTTTTGTTTAGCTTCTTGAATTTGGATAGCCCCAGTATTTTCATCAATTACAATTAAGTGTCCAGTGAGTCCATAAATTACTTTTTCTGGAAAAATATTACGACGAGAAACTGTATGATATGGCGGTTTCATAATCCCACGATAAAATTGATCCCGTTGTTGAGGTGGAATACCTGCCATTGCGTCTTTTAATGCTCTTTCTGTGGAATCAGTTCGATATAAATCAGCTAATTTAATCGGATCTGTTTCAGCTTCATGATGATTTCTTTTTTGATTTTCTAAGACAATCTCCCAAGGCACAAATATGGTTTCTATTTCACAAATATGGGTTTGTAATTGTTTGAGAATTTCTGCTTCATTATTTCCAGGGGGATCATTGAGCAGCTTTAACATTATTAAAACAATCCGCTCTCCTTTATTAATTGTCTCACTGTTTTTGATTTTATCAAAAATTTTTTGTATTCTTTCTTTGCTAGCTGAAGGAATATTTTGTTGTAACCCATCCCAATCAACATTACTATCCAAGGAAAGGTAACGTTCTTCCAGCATAGTTGCTATTTTCATCCAAATATCATATCGGGGATCGACAAACTTATTTAAATTCATTAACTCAATAAACCTCTAGTAAAGGTAACAGAGAGTAGGGAACAAAAATTATCACAATTCATTTAGTATCCCTATTTTATTTTTCTTCAAAAACATTCAGGATGATGCCTAAATAATGCCACATCCAAATCCTTAGATATTATTCTCTATAGTTTAAAGGTGAAATAGTTCGAGCGTCAAGCCAGAAAAGGCTCCATAATTATCATAGTTAACCCTAAGTTGTTGCAGTTGGGAATCTGTCACTAGCCAATTTGCAGCAATGTTAAAGGAGGTACCAATATTCACTTGTTCAGGACAACTCAGAGAAATACCATCAGGAAAAAAGAACATTTTATTTCCTGCCAAAGGCCAGTGCAGTTGAGTTGCTATTGGCTCAGAAACCT
>NZ_JAAHHC010000041.1:0-42044 GCF_010672265.1 Moorena sp. SIO3A2 | reverse complement strand
GCAATGTTAAAGGAGGTACCAATATTCACTTGTTCAGGACAACTCAGAGAAATACCATCAGGAAAAAAGAACATTTTATTTCCTGCCAAAGGCCAGTGCAGTTGAGTTGCTATTGGCTCAGAAACCTTTAAATCTGGGGTCATGGTAACAGCAGTTCCTTGCCAGTTACCACTCAGATTTCTCTCAGGTAAGAGATTGATTTCCTTTGACCAATATTTACTGGGAAAACCGGCTGCATCTTCACGGATACTTACTGCCCTCATCAAACTGCCATTACTATCATAAATAAGGGCAACACTATGTCTTATATCTTCATGTTTTAATAACAATTCGTGTGGCAATACCGCACCTGATTCTAACTGTTTACCTGACAATACAGCTGCACCTTGTTCAAAGAAAAATCCTCTCATTGACTGTTTATCATACTGCCAATTTTTTTCTTCTATCCTGCCGTCAGCATATATATAACGATTAGTGTGATAAATTTCTGTTTGTTCTGGATTACTGCGGAAGCTTCTCAAACTTTGAAATGATTCTTTTACCTCTCCTTCAGGAGAATACCTTGTCCAAATACCATGCCAATCCCGCAAATGGTTTACCGTGAAATTTTTCCAGTTTTGCTCTTTTAAATCCATATCATTTACCAAAAAAAATCTTGATTATTTGCTCATTATATCTAGACAGCCTGATCTCAGATGAATAATCTTTATGAAGTATTGGAAAATATCTTAGGGATTCCCTCCAGCATCCGACAGGTAAAATTCTTCCAAAGTCAAGCTATACAAAGCTCCAGATTCATCATACTTGACCCTTAGTTGTTGTAAATCAGAGGGGGTAATCAGCCAATTTGCCGCAATGTTAAAGGAGGTACCAATATTCACTTGTTCAGGACAACTCAGAGAAATACCATCAGGAAAAAAGAACATTTTATTTCCTGCCAAAGGCCAGTGCAGTTGAGTTGCTATTGGCTCAGAAACCTTTAAATCTGGGGTCATGGTAACAGAAGTTCCTTGCCAGTTACCACTCAGATTTCTCTCAGGTAAGAGATTGATTTCCTTTGACCAATATTTACTGGGAAAACCGGCTGCATCTTCACGGATACTCACTGTCCGCATCAAACTGCCATTACTATCATAAAGAATGGCAACACTATGTCTTATATCTTCATGTTTTAAGAACAATTCAGCCGGTTGAAACACCGAACCAGGTTCTAACTGTTTAGCTGACCATGTAGCTGCACCTTGTTCAAAGAAAAATGATCTCATTGACGGAAATGCTGGGTGAACAATTCCATCAGGTAACACCTTATCCTGTTTATTGGAGTGCCATTTTTTTTCTTCTATCCTACCGTCAGCGTATATATAACGATTAGTGTGATAAATTTCTGTTTGTTCTGGATTGCTGCGGAAGCTTCTCAGACTTTGAAATGATTCTATTATCTCTCCTTCAGGAGAATACCTTGTCCAAATACCATGCCAGTCACGCAAATGGTTGGCCGTGAAATTTTTCCAGTTTTGTTCTTTTAAATCCATTTTTTATCCCTCCACTAAAGTCCAAAAATAGCCATCAGGTGCAATAAATGAGAAACTTTTATCACCAAATTCGTTCTCAGATACCTGTGTTACCTCAGTTGCTGCACTACTACTAATGCGCTGGTGGTATAAATCTATCTCCTGTACTCTAATAGTGTACAAAGAAACGCCTAAGCAACCTGGACGGGAGTGGCTATGCTTGTTGGGCAGATCTGACCCTTCAATCCGCATAATGTGCAAGCGCCCAGAACGCACCTGGGATAAATCCGTAGCTGAGGCACCAGGCGGTATGAAGTCAGTCGTGAACAGATGCTCTCCATTTTCTGGACCCTTTAGTTCGAGGATATGACGGGACGCTTCACCGTATTGGCTTTCGATACTATTTACCCCACAAACCAAACCCAGTACCTGTTCGTAAAAGTCCAACTGCTCCTTACCACCTGTTACCACCATTCCTAGGTGAACGAACTCTGAGGCTTTGAAATGGGACTCTGGGTTAACAACCCCAGACAAGGGCATGGTGTAATCATGGCGTTCAAAAATGACTTGCCGTGTCAGAGGCTGGATGAGAACCATTTCATGTACACAAGGATTAGCTTGCACAAAAGGCTGAAATGGATCGGGACGATAAATCAAATTTCTCTGGGGTGGAACATAGTATACAGGTAAGCCAGCAGCGATCGCATCTTCGGCATGATTGGCAATATTAAACACATCCAAAGACAGCATCGCTCCCCAACGGCTACCCACCGCTTTTAAAGGAGTCAGTCCCAATCCTTCGTTAACTGGTTTCTCCCACACCATTAAGCGGAGCAAACCCCTGTCTTTAAGTTGATTGTGTAGTCGATGCGATCGCAAACTGGAATTGACACCATATAACTGATTAGCTTGGGTTGCACTGAGAGTACCAGATTGTCCTACACTAAAGCCAAACTGTTGCCAATATTCGATCAGAGCTGCTTCATCCTCTGCTGTTGCACCGATGGCGAGTTCGTATAAACCACTAATGGATGGAGCGTCTTCTTCTGCTGTTGGTAATGATTCATTAGCCATGTTACTTTGAGGGTTTTCCATCTTTTTCTAGGTTATGTCATCAAAGTCAAAGGGCGAAAAGTGAGAAAATTTCTCCCCCTTGTTATAGTGGCGGATTCCGCTAATAATTGGCCAGGCTAAACCCATGGAATTTTCTTTGACAAATTATCTTTTGTATGTATCTTAGCTCAAAGGGGGTTCGCGAAGCGGCTCTTTTGGAGCATCGCATCTACCATCAGCTTACCTTCAGTCCCACCCAAAGAATCCGTTGCGCACTCCACACTGTTAATGCGATTCGGGCAAAGCCCGACGCTGCGCGAACGCATCTACAAGCTTACTCAAGGATCCCACTGACAGAAATCCGTTGCGCAGTCCACTCTGTTTCACTAAAATTCTCCAAGACCGATAATGTCTGCTCGTCAGCCGTCAGCGGTCAGCATATTTTATTCAAAAGCACCTCAACTAGCCTCGCCTACGGCCAATGGCTGATAGCTGATCGCACCTCAAGTAGCGTGCCCGTAGCCCATAGGCTGATAGCTGAACGCGCACGCGTGCGCGTAGCGCATATGCTGACATAACCTCTTTTATTCTACTAGGCGCGCTTACCGAAAAGCTGAATAAGTGAAGGTTTTACAGGATTTTGCTACTATTTACTCCATTTTAAGCGCTACTCTAGTATGCCGAGCCAAAAACTGTCATTACTCTCAACAACGTTTTCCGGAGTTTTACTATTAGTTACTCCATTTCAACCTTTACTCTAGTATGCAGATCCAAAAACCGTCCTTGCTCTCAACTTACCAGACAATATGCTTTGTATCATCAAAATTAAATTGATTAACATTATTGCACTTAAAGGTTGAGTAAAATGCAAGAACGATTTGGTAACCAAACCCATAGTACAGGTTGGATAATTCAGTCTTGGGCGTCTTTTGTTATTTCTGTTTTTGCCATGACTATTGGCATTGCGAATTTGCCAGCAGATAACTGGATCAAAGGCTATTTAGGTATCGGTTTACTTTTCTCTGTTGGCTCTAGCATCAACATCGCGAAAACTACAAGAGATATCCATGAATCCAAAAAATTAACTTCGAAAGTTGAAGAAGCTAGAGTTGAAAAACTACTAACTGACCACAACTCTCTGCATTAATATCAAGTGCATAAGCTATCAGCTATCAGCTATCAGTTATTACCTATAAGCTATCAGTCATTAATCGTAGGGTGGGCAGTGCCTACCAACGTGGTTTGCAAGCTTCATTATCTGTCTGCTGCACTGCCCACCCTACATGAACCTATCAGTAGGGTGGGCAGTGCCTACTATCAGTCATTAATCGTAGGGTGGGCAGTGCCTACCAACGTGGTTTGCAAGCTTCATTATCTGTCTGCTGCACTGCCCACCCTACATGAACCTATCAGTAGGGTGGGCAGTGCCTACCAACGTGGTTTGCAAGCTTCATTATCTGTCTGCTGCACTGCCCACCCTACATGAACCTATCAGCTATCAGCTATCAGCTATCAGCTATCAGCTATCAGTTATCGGCTATTGGCCGTAGGCTAAGCTACACCGAACAGCTTTTGAATAAAATAAGCTGACCACTGATGGCTGACCACTGATGGCTGACCACTGATGGCTGACCGCTGACCGCTAACCGCTGACCACTGACCACTGACCACTGACCACTGACCGCTGACCGCTTAAGCGATTACCTTAAAATCAGAAATCGTCTCAATCCATACCCGTGCTCCACACTTTAGGGGATCATCTGGGCGATACATGACCCGACAAGGGCCATTGACTTCGACAGTATGACCGTAAGTATTGTTAGAGCCTCGTTTTACCGTAATCACTGGATTGCGTTCGCCGCTGTTGTGATTTTGGCGAATCACTTTCTGATTAACGTGGATGACGGCCTTCGTGTAATTTGTACGCTTTGACCAATTCCGCTTCGGTCCGCGAGTACCAGGGGTAACCACGGGCATGCCATCAAATAAAGGAATCACCCAAGTTCTACCGACTTTATAAGCTCCTTTAACTCTGCCCTTGCTCAACAGGAAACGGACGCGAGTGGCAGAGATACCTAGTAATTCAGCAGCTTGTGCGGTAGAAATCATCATGGCGGTAAAACCATTGCTTTAACGATATTATTTATATTAACACGATTTCCGAAAAGATGCAAACTTTGGTAGTTAAGGGTTGTAAATATTGAAATAGTGGTAAGGGTGATGAGGGTGGTCGGTTAGAAAAACTATTGCATTAGCGCCAGGGGAGGTAAGAGTCTTAAAAGTGGTAAGGGTGGTTAGTTAGAAAAACTGTTGCATTAACGCAAGGTGTGGTAAGGGTGTTAAGTGTGGTGGTCAGAAAAACTATTGCACTGTCGCAATTAAGTCTTGAGTCTTGATTGCTATTGGGTTTTCTAGTAAGGGTGAAATACATCTATTTATTGGCTGCTCCCTACTCCCTACTCCCTGTTCCCTGTTCCCTGTTCCCTGTTCCCTACTAACTGATAGCTGACAGCTGACGGCTGACAGCTGAATACTTACAAAAAAATTCGGTCAAGTTTTGGTTAATTCCAATGCTTGACCGAATTATTTTTTGTAATAGTCAACAACCCTAGAGTCCTTGACTATGTGTTCACCAAATCAACAACATACAAACTTAGGTCTTAGACTTCAGACTTCGTAATTTCTCCTGAGTTTTGACCTGTAGCCAGGGATGCAAATCCCTGGCAAGTTGCTATCTTAATCTACCGACAGATGTCGAATCAAAATACTGATCACCTCACCAGGATTTCCGGTAGGTTGAGGAGTGCTCCACTCATGAACTTGGGCGTAGCCACGGCTATAAAGATTATAGATTGTGACCCGCACGGTTTTGGGAGAACCGATCAATATATGTTTGATTTGCTCCCGTCCTGGCTGGGGTTGGCCAAATAATTCAGGGAGATTAGGATTGTTGGGATTATACTCAAAATTTGGGAGAAAGTTTTCGATGTCCATAATGTTTTTTGCTGTTGTATTTGCGACATTTTTATATTAATAAATAATTTTTAATTTTGTCAAGTATTTTTAAGTATTTTTTATAAAGGGGGTATAAAGATGAAATTTTTAATTAGTTTTTTTTTGTTTTTTTTGGTTAATTAAAAATAGCGATCGCATTAAAATTGAGACCGTAATCATGCGATCGCTTAGCGGCTGATATCATCGCCTTTTTTTAGGGATTATGAATTAGGGATTATGAATTAGAGTAATGGTGTTAGATTGGGGGAGTCCTTTCCCGTAGTGCCTCCTACATACCATCGCTTTCCATAGCATTTCTTTACCAAGGGGGAAAGTGCGGAAATCGATCTAGAAAGTCCCCCTTATTAAGGGGGATAATGGGGGATCTAAACCCGGAAGCAGATCCGAAAAGCTCGATCCTCCCAGCCCGCCGTGATCATTGGGTAAAGTCGGAAAATCGATCTAGAAAGTCCCCCTTATTAAGGGGGATAATGGGGGATCTAAACCCATGCAAAAAACCACAAACTCGATTAGTTGTAAATGTGCGATCGCCAACAAAGACAATTCCATCTTCCTTATAATTACAAGTTAGTAAGCAGAGCTAGAGAATTAAGGAAAACTATGACACCAGCCGAGAAAAAGCTGTGGTCTTGCTATTTGAAAAATTTTCAGTTTAGAGTCTTGCGACAAAGACCAATAGCGAATTTTATTGTTGACTTTTATTGTGCTGATTTAAAATTAGTTATTGAAGTTGATGGGGATTCTCATTATACAGAATCTGGCCAAGCTTATGACGAAGAAAGAACTCACATTCTTGAAGGTTATGGATTAAAAGTAATTCGATTTACCAATGATGAAGTATTGCATAATTTTGAAGCAGTGTGCGATCGGATCAGCAGTGAGCTTCCCCCTAGCACAACCTAGAGCTGTTTCAAAATTCAATAAGTTGCGGCTCTTTGGTGAGTATCAAATTTTTTTAGGGATTAGGATAATAGAGTTAGATTGGGGGAGTGGAATCGCGCTTTTTATACCATTTTCTAGTGCGATCCCCCCCAGCCCCCCTTAATAAGGGGGGAGTCCGGAAATCGATCTAGTTTGTGCCCCTTATTAAGGCAGACCAAGGGGGGAGTAAGCTCTTTCTCTCCCATTTCCTAACTCGATCCCCCCCTGCCCCCCTTAATAAGGGGGGAGTCCGGAAATCGATCTAGTTTGTGCCCCTTATTAAGGCAGACCAAGGGCGGAGTAAACTCTTTCTCTCCCATTTCCTCACTCGATCCCCCCCTGCCCCCCTTATTAAGGGGGGAGTCCGGAAATCGATCTAGTTTCTCTCCCTTCCGCCCAAATAACTAAGGGCGGAGTAAACTCAAAGAGTTCCCTTTCCTAACTCGATCCCCCCCTGCCCCCCTTATTAAGGGGGGAGTCCGGAAATCGATCTAGTTTGTGCCCCTTATTAAGGCAGACCAAGGGCGGAGTAAACTCTTTCTCTCCCATTTCCTAACTCGATCCCCCCCTGCCCCCCTTATTAAGGGGGGAGTCCGGAAATCGATCTAGTTTCTCTCCCTTCCGCCCAAATAACTAAGGGCGGAGTAAACTCAAAGAGTTCCCTTTCCTAACTCGATCCCCCCCTGCCCCCCTTAATAAGGGGGGAGTCCGGAAATCGATCTAGTTTGTCCCCCTTCCGCCCAAAGAACTAAGGGGGGAGTCCGGAAATTGATCTAGAAAGTCCCCCTTATTAAGGGGGATTTAGGGGGATCAAATCTCCCTAAATTGCTATAATTAAACTAATCGAACATAACTACCTATAAATTATGGCAGCATTGTCCCTTTTGGCTAGTTTAGAACTATCGCAAATAGCGCCACCATTGTTAAGTATTGTTGCTAAAGAAGCAGGGAAGCATATAGTTAAATCTCTGACTAAAAGCGATATCGAAAAAGCCATCAAAGCGGGAGCAGAAGCCGTTGATCAATGGGACAAACAACTGGATAGTCAACAGCGCTTATTTTTTCACGCTCCCCCGGATGGCTGGAATGGAGTTAATCGGTTTTTGAACGACTATTTTACTCATTCTGCTGTTGTGGCGGAATTACAGAAACCCTTACTTAATCAAGGTAAGCCAGACCGGGATATTTTAAGCACCGTATTTCAACAACAAGCTGAAGCCAAGACTATTAAACTAAATCAAGACAGTCTCAAGCCTTGGATAGAGACATTTATTAATGCTTATTTTCAGCACACGGATACTTATCTTAAATTTCAGGTAGCTAAACAGGATTATTGTGAGCAGTTAGCCAACTGGTTTGATGATGTCAAATTTGCTGGCATTGCTGTGCCTGGGCAAGAAGTAGAAAAATCGGAGAAGTTAGCCCAGATTTTCGTAATGCCAGATGTCGTGGAAGACGTATCAACTGCTGGCGCTTGGGAGCGGGAGTTGTTAGCAGCCGGTAGTGGGGAAAAGCCAGAAAGGCTGCTATTGGAAAAGACAACTGGCCGGAAATTCTTGGCTCAGCAGTTATTGAGCCAAAGTCAGTCGAGAAGAGTGGTAATCCTGGGTGCGCCAGGCTCTGGTAAAACCACCTTGATGAGCTATTTTGCGGTAATATTAGCTCAGCAAAATCCTGACATTTTGGGATTAGATGGTGATACCGACTGGCTACCGATTTTAATCAGGATGCGAGATTTTGCCAGACATCTCGATAAAAGCCTGATCGACTATGCTCGGATATTTGCGGAAAACACCATGTCAGTGAAACCGTTACCAGTGGGATTTTTCGAGCATTGGTTATCTGATGGTAGAGCCTTGATATTGCTGGATGGTTTGGATGAAGTAGCAGAAGAGGCTAAACGCCATGATGTAGTCAAGCGCATCGAGAATTTTTTAGGACAGTTTAACAGAAATCGCGCTATTATTACATCTAGACCGGCTGGTTATCGGCGCGACTTTTTCCGCACTGAGGAATTTCCCCACTATCAAATCCAACCCTTTGATGACCAAAAGATTTCGGCATTTATTGAGAACTGGTATAACAGTCGCTTTCAAGACCAAGCAGAAGCCAAAAGGCGCAAGGAGAGTTTAGGAAAGGCGCTGAATGATAATGACCGGATTACCTTGTTGGCACGGAATCCCTTATTATTGACAATAATTGCATTAATCCATCGGTATCAACAAGCGGTATTGCCCAAAGAACGGTTTGAGCTTTATAACTGCGCCGTCAAAACCTTGTTAACCTCTTGGGATGCTAACAAAGAAATCAGCAATAAGGGACTATTTAAGTATCTAGATTTCTATGATTTGCGCCGATTGATGGAATTGCTGGCTTATTGGATTCATAGCCAAGTAAATAGTGAAGATAACGAAGGCGGCACCATTATTAATAAAGATGATTTGATTGCTCAGTTGAGTAAACAGATTAAAATCTTGAAGCAGGTGCAGTTATATCAAGCAAAGGAAGAAGCAGAAGCATTTGTGACATTGATTCGCGATCGCACCGGTTTATTGAATGAGCAGGGGCAAGATTGTTATGCTTTTGTCCATAAGAGCTTTCAAGAATATTTGTGTGCTCAGGAGATTAACTATCAAGCCGAAAATGAGTATGATTTTGGAATAGTTTTGAATCATATTCTGGAGTATTTACATGACTCCCACTGGCGCGAAGTGTTACTATTGCTGATAGCACAACAAAAACCCAAAAATGCCGCGAAGGCAATTCGATCAGTTTTGAATAATAATAGTAACTACGAGCAGTGGTTAAATCGGGATTTGTTGTTTGCTGGTAATTGCTTAGCAGAAGACCCGAAAAATTTGCGTGGTGCTGATCGTGGCTTAGTTAAAGAGATTTTGGAGCGCTTGGTTGAGTTAGAGGTGAGTAGTAAAGAGCGGGTTGGGGAGAGGGTTTACGAGGAGGTTTTTGAGATAATTTGTAGTTTTTATGAAAAGGATTTTCAAGCACAAGCTCTGGAGATGTTGAAGGAGCGAACAGATTTAATTGATGAGACACGATTGCTGAAGTATCGACACGAGTTAGGAGAAAAGGATCAGGTAATTACAAAATTGCTAGCAGGGCTAAAGGATGATAATTCTGAGGTGCGTTGGAGGGCAGCCGATGCCTTGGGTAAATTGGGCAACAGCTCAGAAACTGTAATCAACGCCCTCCTAGCAAGGCTAATGGATGATAAGTCTTTTGTGCGTGGGAGTGCAGCCAATGCCTTGAGGAATTTGGGCAACAGCTCAGAAACTATAATCAACGCCCTCCTAGCACTGCTAAGGGATGATAAGTCTTTTGTGCGTTGGGAAGCAGCCAATGCCTTGGGCAAATTGGGCAACAGCTCAGAAACCTTAGTCAGTGCTCTCCTAGCAGGGCTAATGGATTATGAGTCTGATGTGCGTGTCAGGTCAGCCGATGCCTTGGGCAAATTGGGCAACAGCTCAGAAACTGTAATCAACGCCCTCCTAGCACTGCTAAGGGATTATGAGTCTGATGTGCGTGTCAGGGCAGCGGAAGCCTTGGTCAAATTGGGTAACAGCTCAGAAACTGTAATCAACGCCCTCCTAGCACTGCTAAGGGATGATAAGTCTTTTGTGCGTGGGAGGTCAGCGGAAGCCTTGGGTAAATTGGGCAACAGCTCAGAAACTGTAATCAACGCCCTCCTAGCAAGGCTAATGGATGATAAGTCTTTTGTGCGTGGGAGTGCAGCCAATGCCTTGGGCAAATTGGGCAACAGCTCAGAAACCTTAGTCAGTGCTCTCCTAGCAGGGCTAATGGATGATGAGTCTGATGTGCGTGTCAGGTCAGCGGAAGCCTTGGTCAATTTGGGCAACAGCTCAGAAACTGTAATCAACGCCCTCCTAGCACAGCTAATGGATGATAAATTTTTTGTGCGTTGGGAGGCAGCCAAAGCCTTGGGCAATTTGGGCAAAACATCTAATCATATTCTCCCTACTGTAATTGAATGGATTGAACAACACCAGGATTCAGACTATGTGGGCAGTGGTATTGATGTGCTGTGGGATTTGGTCGTAGGATGGGAGTCGGGAGTAGGGAGTAGAGTGGAGGGAGTTATTATAGGTATAAAAAGTTTTATTATACCTCATAACTAAGACAAATGCGCTGATAATCCTGCTATTGAATTGGTTTTTAAGAATGCGATCGCATTTCCCGATTCCCGATTCCCGATTCCCGATTCCCGATTCCCGATTCCCGATTCCCGATTCCCGATTCCCTACTCCCTAAAATCCAACCATTGCGATCAAAAAACATAAAACCCCCAACGGCTCTAAGCCATGGAGGATTAATTACTATTACAAGCGAAGACATTCAGCCTAGGTACGTTTTTTCCTACGCTTTCTTGCCAGCTTCCTCTCCTTAATTTTGGCAGCAACAATACTGCGGTCAATGGGCAATCCTGCTCTAGGAATTACCTGATATTGTCGCTCGTCTTCTAGATTTTTAAGCTTCGTGTAATCAACCCAGTGGATACAATCTACTGGACAAGTGTCTATCGCTTCTTGTATCACGTCTTCTGGGTCGCCATCTTGCCGAAAAACCCGGGATCTACCGTGGTCGGCTTCCATGTAAAACGTATTTCGAGCGACGTGGGCGCAGTGTTTACAGCCAATGCAGGTAATTTCATCAACGTAAACACCTTTTTGTCGCAGAATACCCCCAAGCTCTGGCTCAAAACCAGAACGCTCTGGAGCATCTCGAAAGACACCCCCTAACTCTGGTTCCAAACCCGAACGCTCTGACTCTGGCGTCGGTGAGAACTCAGACATTACGCGCTCCAGCGTTGTACTACTAAACGAATTGAACCATCTTTATTATCTTGTTGCTCAGCAACCTCAAAGCCTTGCTTAGCAGTTTCCTTAATTACTGTGTTGTAAGCGTAACGCTGGGTTACCCGTTGTAGGAAACCATCTACAGACCAAGGCTGTTGCCAATACTGAAAATCAGCAACTAGTTCGTAAGCGTTACCATTCCAACTAAAACCGATGTCGTAGTCATTCTCTTGCTCAATCACTACTTCAGCAGTGCGAGTTTGACCTTGATAACCGCGCACAGGGCTAGGACCAGATTCCCAATCAATCCCTAAGTCATTTAAAGCAGTTTCTAAGGATGAACGGTTACGGATTTGGGTTTTGATAGTGCTGAAATGAGACATTTTTGGTAATAAAACGAATTTACTAACTGGAACACAAATTTACCAATGGCTAACGGTAGCTTGAGTTGTGGCTGTTGCCGACAGTTCAAGCTTTTGGTCGAAGTAATCTGATGTTTTCTCAACAGATACGACTTGTCCTAGCTGAGCTTCAATAGCAGCTGTTACCTCTGCGCAAGAGGCTCCGATGATCCCAGTGACTTTTTCCTGGACTCGACCATCTGGATAAATTACAAACTCTAATGTTTCCATAGTCGCCTTAGTGCTCGGTTTATCCCTATTTGCAGGTTGTGGCACCGGTTGTTGCACCAGTCCAGGAGTATCTAAATCCTGGATTGATATCACTGATCACTGACCAGTGCTATAGCTGGTCATTAATCAAATGATAATAATTTAGATCATGGCGCAAACAACGTTAACATAAGTTTATAGTAAATCGAGTGTTTACTTTAATATTTTGTAAGCTTCTCGTAACTTTTGTCATCAGTCAAGGGGTGGGATTACCAAAAAATGCTTTGTTAACAAAAATATAAGGGTTTTTAATTAAGGGACTGAGGCCGTTGGCCACGCGAGGCAAGCTCGGAACAGGGACTAAAGCCGTGGGCCACGCTTTGGGAACGGGAGCAGTGAAGTTAGAAGAGGAAACCACCCCTAACCCCTTCCAGGAGTGAAAGTGAGGGAAGTTGGAAAAAATCCTGTGTACCTCATTAAGCTATAAACGGCTATATATAAACCTAGGGGACTAGGCCAGGGTAAACCAAAAAAAAATTGAGCCAAAATGTGATATTTGTCAAGGATTATGACTATATAATGCCAAGATTTTTCAGCACTATTGCACAATTATATCAATAATATTGATATTAATTCCTCTTTATTAATTTTTGCCCTTACCCTGGGGACTGGGCAAAGTATGAAGTATGAAGTATGAATTATTAAAGTTCGGCTAAACAGTCTATAAGTTATGAGTGAAACGCAAGTCAGAGGTGTAAATAACCCCAAAACCTCCAATCCCAATGGATTAGAGCGAATACGAGTAGGGGTTTTAGGCTTTGGGGGATTAGGTCAAGCTGCTACCAGAGTCTTAGCTCCTAAGGGAGAAATGCTTTGGGTCGCAGCAGCTGACCAAAAAGGTTATGCTTATGACGCAGCTGGGTTAAATCCTGACCGTTGTATCCAGACCTACCAATCCCAAGGTTCATTGGGTTATGTAGAACCAGGTGGCACCTTAAGTAGCAACAGTATCGAAGAGTTAATCCAAAACGCGACAGTAGATGGATATTTCCTAGCACTGCCAAATTTACCCAATACCTTTATGGCATCGGTGGTTAAGCAATTTATTCAATCGGGTTGGCAGGGAGTTTTAGTAGATGCTCTCAAGCGCACTAGTGCTGTAGAACAACTGTTGCAACTGCAAGATGAATTGCAAGCAGCTGGAATTACCTATATGACTGGCTGCGGTGCTACTCCAGGACTATTGACCGCTGCTGCTGCGATCGCATCTCAAAGCTATGCCGAGATTCACAGTGTCAACATTACCTTTGGGGTAGGGATTGCTAACTGGGAAGCCTATCGAGCAACAATTCGAGAAGATATTGCTCACCTTCCTGGTTACGATGTAGAACGAGCCAAAGCCATGAGTGATGCTGAGGTCGAAGCCTTATTAGATCAAACCGATGGCATCATCAGCCTAGAGAATATGGAACATGCTGATGATGTGATGCTGGAACTAGCAGGGATTTGCTCACGCGATCGCGTTTCTGTTGGTGGTGTTGTTGATACCCGCAATCCTAAAAAACCCCTCAGTACCAATGTCCAAATCACAGGTCGCACCTTTGAGGGTAAAATTTCCACTCACACCTTTACCCTTGGTGATGAAACCAGCATGGCTGCTAATGTCTGTGGTCCCGCCTTTGGTTATCTAAAAGCAGGAGTTTCCCTACATCACAAGGGGATTTATGGTCTATTGACTGCTGCTGAAGTCATGCCCCAGTTTGTGAAATAGTCATTGGTTTTAGGGAGTAGGGAGTAGGGAGTAGGGAGTAGGGAACAGTGCGTAGGGTGCGTTAGGGGCGGACTTGCCATGATTTTCCGCTTCTTCGCCCGGGTTGGGATAGTCCGCCCCGTAACGCACCACCTTTGGGCGAGCCCTCTTCTGTCTATAGCTCTAAAAAACGCTATAATAAAATAATTTCCTGATAATTACCCTTAATAAATATCTCCCCATCTCCCAAACTCCCCACCTCCCTATCTCCCCAAATTATTAAACTAAGCTGGTGGACTTTTGCTGGAGCAGCTGTCTGATGTTTCCTCCTGTTCCAGACTAATAGCATCGGTCGTTTGCAGCACAAATGGTAGACTAGCCCCTAGTAAGCCTCGCTGAATCCGTTGGGGTGTCTCTGGGAACACCACAAACAGGGGATAGATACGGTTTACGCCATCACTGAGAATGTGTTGATAGCCAGGAGGCATTAGCCATTCATAGTCTTTGTCTAGTAACACTTGGGTATGACGCCAGCGACTGAGCAAATCAGAAAAGTCTTCATGGGGGCGATGGATAAATAGAACAATCTCGATCTCCATCTTGACTTTCCATTCGGGATCACACATTACCATAGCTAGATCACAGGGTAAACCTACGGCTTCGGTGATCGTGCCATGGCTAACGCTTTTATGCCCTAAGGAGGATGGCGAGTGACGAATTCTCACCACTGGCAAGGGAATGGTGATCACACACTCATTAGGTCGGCGCATACTAGGAATCATTTCCAGGTAAGGTCGATAGGATTTAAGGAGTGCGATCGCACCATCATGGTTACTATACTCTGCTAGCCAAGCTTCGTAATCAGATTTGTGAACAGGCATCGAATTAGCCCATAGTTTCAAACACTTTAAACATTGGTAGATACATAGATATCAAGATCACACCAACCATGCCTCCCAAAACCACAATCATAATTGGTTCCAAGATACTAGTTAGTGCTTTAACCGCTTGCTCCACTTCATCTTCATAGAAGTCAGCAACTTTCATCACCATAGAATCCAACTCACCCGTCTCTTCTCCAATACTAATCATTTGAATTGCTAAAGGAGGAAAAATGTTTTCTCGTTGTAAAGCCAGGCTAATCATCCCACCCTGTTGAATCTCATTTTTAGCTGAGTTAATAGCATTAGAAATTACCTGGTTACCCGCTGTATCTCTTACAATATCTAAGGAATTCAGGATCGGTACTCCCGAACGAGTTAAGGAGCCAAACACTCGGCAAAAGCGAGCTACAGAGCCTTTTTCATTCAACTCACCAAACAGAGGTATTTTCAACTGCAATGCATCAATCTGTAACTTACCCATGGGGGTTTTATAGTAATATTTAAAAGCTGTAACTAATACAATTATAACAGCAATGGGAATCAATACTTTCCAACTTCTGAGGATGCCGCTCAACCATAACATAAACTTAGTTAAAGCTGGCAATTCCGTTCCTAAATCTTGAAATATCCCAGCAAAGATTGGGATCAGAAACATCGTCATTGCCAGAAAAACCAGTAGAGCTAAGAATCCTACCACACTAGGGTAAGCCATAGCTGATTTGATTTGGTTTTGCAGCCGATTCATATCTTCCAGCAGCTTAGCTAATCGGTTGAGCACTTCATCAAGGACACCCCCAACCTCCCCAGCTTGAACCATACTCACGTAAAGATTATCAAAACAATCTGGATGCTTACGCATAGCATCCGATAGATTAGTTCCTTGTTGTACCTCAGCACTGATGTTCATCAAAGCCTTTTTCAGCTTAGGATTAGAACACTGTTCCCCTAATACCCCAAGACAGCGGACGATAGCCACACCAGCATTAACCATAGCGGCAAACTGACGAGAAAAGACCGCTTTGTCTTTGATCGTGACATTGGTAAATTTTTCGGAAAGGTCTGAGAGGCTAAAGCTAACATCTAAGCTTTTCTTGACGCTGCCAACAGCAGAATACCGATTTTCTAGGATGCTGCGGGCTTGTTCAGGAGTAGCAGCTTCAATTTTTTGTTTTTTGGATTTGCCTGATTTGTCCCGAACTTGAGCAATAAAAGTAGGCATGGCTTTTTTCTAGATTAAGTCTAATCGCAAATTTTATCGATCCAGTCCCTGCTTTCTCTAGACTAGCGGTAAGCCGTTGGCCGTTGGCCACGCTTCGCGAACAGCCCTCAGCCGTCAGCTTAAAATAAACATCGATTGGGATAATTTAATATTAAGAGATTTTAGAGAATTGAAAGTCTGGGGAAAAGCCGATCAAAGCCTATGCTGATACGCGACACGCTGATACGCGACACGCTGATAGCTGATAGCTTACGACTAGCGGGTTGCCTTTGCTCTAGCGCCCTTAGCATTCATCCCTCCAGAACCAGCAAGGATACGTTGCAATTCGTCTGGTTTAGAACTTTTGCCAACTGCTGCTTCCAAAGAGATCAAGCCAGATTTCACCTGATAAGCTAAAGCTTGTTCCAGGGTCTGCATTCCCAATTTCATACCGGTTTGGATAGCAGAGTACACTTGAGACGTTTTTCCTTCCCGGATCAGGTTAGAAATAGCAGGTGTCACTACCATGATTTCCTGAGCCATCGTCCGACCAAACTCACCGGGTTTAGGGTTTTTCTTCGGTACTAGACATTGACTAAAGACTGCAATCAAAGAGTTAGACAGCTGAGCTCGGATTTGAGCTTGCTGTCCAGATGGGAACACATCAATGATCCTGTCTACAGTTTGAGCAGCTGAGTTAGTGTGTAGCGTTGCAAATACCAAGTGACCGGTTTCAGCTGCGGAAATAGCAAGAGCAATTGTTTCCATATCCCGCATTTCACCCACCAAAATCACATCCGGGTCTTCCCGCAGTGCCCCCTTCAGGGCATTGGCAAAGCTCTTGGTATCTTCACCTTTTTGACGTTGGTGAATCAAGCTCTTGATGTTAGGAAACACATATTCTATCGGGTCTTCCACTGTCAGAATATGTTCTGCCCGAGTGCGGTTAATTAAGTCAATCATGGCTGCTAGGGTAGTGGTTTTCCCAGAACCCGTGGGTCCGGTGACCAATACCATTCCCCTTGGTCGTTCACTCATCGAGCGCACCACATCCGGTAAACCCAATTTGTCAAAGTTAGGAATCTTGGAAGACAACGCCCTCAAGCAAGCCGCATAGCAACCCCGTTCTTTGTAAACATTGACACGGAAGCGAGCCAACCCCTTGACACCATAGGAACAATCAAGTTCCCAGTTTTGCTCCAATTCCTTACGCTGTGAATTGTTAAGCATACTGAAAATCAATCGCTGACAGGCTTGAGGGTTCAGGGATTCGTCATCAATGGGTTGGAGTTTACCACTGACGCGGAAGTAGACTGGCGCACCCGCTTGGATGTGCATATCTGACCCCCCCATCTCAATCATCTGCTCCATCAAGTCTTCAATCATCAGTTCCATAATCTTCTCTGCCTTAAAAACGTCAGTAGTCGTTAGTGATTAGTCATTACTCAAAATAAAATAGCCAATTGTTCATTAACAATGGACTAATAACTAAATTAATTTTGAAAACGGGGTGTCATACAGTAAGGACAGTCTAGCCACTCCGCCTGTAATTGAGCTGAGCAAGTGCCACAGGTCAGAGAACTCTTGCGTTTAGCTTTAATTTCTGTCTCTAAGCCGGAATCAGTAAAGGTTACTCGTTCGACTTCTTCAAAGGTGGTGTAACCTTCCTGTACCAAATTCAAGCTATAGGCTAATATGGTGATCATCCCTTCCTCTACAGCAGCTTCCTTAATCCTTTCCGTGGGGGCACCTTGGTTGATTAAGGCTTGCAGGTTCTCAGAGACGCGCATAACTTCATAAACACCAACCCTTCCTTTGTAACCAATACCATTACAGGTTTGACACAGTGTACCAAGTGCCCTAGCTTCAACGATTTGCTCTGGTGTCAGGGTATTGGCGCGATAGATGGTAATCTCCCCATCCCTAGAGGCGGACAGACCATAGCGCGCTAGTTCTGCCGAACTTGGTTGGTAAGAAATGCGGCAATTGGAACAAACACGCCGCATCAATCGTTGAGCCAACACTCCCAGCAAGGCACCGGAAACCATGAAGGGTTCAACACCCATTTCATCTAAACGAGCGATCGCACCAGCCGCATCATTAGTGTGTAGAGTAGTCAAGACTAAGTGACCAGTCAAAGCTGCTTCAATCGCCGTTTTGGCTGTTTCTTTGTCTCGGGTCTCACCCACCAGAATCACGTCCGGGTCTTGGCGCAGAAAGGCTCGTAGAATTGAGGCAAAATCCATGCCTTTTTCCCGGATAACTTGCACTTGGGTAATCCCAGGTAACGAATACTCAATCGGGTCTTCTGCAGTACTGATATTCACCCCAGGGTCATTACGTTCTGCCAGAATTGAATACAAGGTGGTTGATTTCCCCGATCCCGTTGGACCCGTCACCAAGATTAATCCAAAGGGACGCTTAGCCATTTCCCTGACCAATTCTAAGGTGTCTGGGTCTGTGATCAACTTATCCAACCCCAACTGGGTGGATTCGTTATCTAGGATCCGCAGAACCACCTTTTCCCCATAACGACTGGGCAAGGTATTGACCCTAAAGTCAACTTTTCGCCCCTGGAACATACGCCGAATTTTACCGTCTTGGGGTAAGCGTCTTTCCGCAATGTCGAGATCTGCCATGATTTTGAAACGAGCCGCCACCGCTGTATGTATTCGCTGTGGTAAGGCATCAAAGGCTTGACGCAGTACCCCATCTTTGCGATAGCGCACCCGCAACTGCTCCTCTTGGGGTTCGATGTGAATGTCAGAAACCCCTTCTTGTAAAGCCTTAGCCAGGATTTTGTTAACCAAGTTGATGATCGGAGCCCCACCTGCCTCATTCAAAGAAGAATCTAGGTCTGCTTCCGCTTCCTCTGGGGCATCCTGTAAAGTATCGAATGAGCCTAAATTCTCTAAATCCTCCTTTACATCTACGGATTTTTGTTGATCTAGTTGCTTTTGCCGTGCCAACTGATCGTCAAGATACTGACTAATGATTTGCTGATAGTCTTCCTTAGTGATGACCATCCGTTGCAACTTGATTCCCTGAGGTCGTAGAATCCGATTCAAATCATCCTGGGCTTCTAGATCATCAGGAGAAACCATTGCCACCAAAACCGATGGCGGCTCAGTTTCATGCTTAGATATGGGGAGCAGGTGATAGCGACGGCAAATATCAATGGGAATCAGGGTTTCGATCAAGCCACCGACTTGCTGAGTGGAAATATCACTAATTTCCGGATCTAGAGACTCAACACCAAAAAGAACTTTTAGTTCAAACAACTGCTGCTTCTTGTATTGACGGATCAAGTCCGGTGGTAACTGACGTCCGGTCATTGCTTCGACGACTTCCGTCAGTGGTCTTCCGGACTTGCGAGTTTCCAGCATTGCTTGCTGCATCTGGTCAGCATTAACGTAACCAGCCTGAATCAGTTTATTGCCAAATGGAGAAAAATCGTTACGGACTACTAGGGCGCGTCGTTGAGATGAGGAGTAAGTCATGACGGAATAGGAGCTCTCCTTACTTTACACAGTATTCCCAAAAGCCTTATGTTAACTAACATAGGAGTGGCTGCCACTCTGGTTATTTTTACCTTTTAGTTAGATTGACGGACTAGAATAATTTGTCGCAGTTAAATATTGCATTATACATCATAATAAAAACTCAGTCAAGTCATTGGCTGTATAATTATTATCAACCCCTAATCCATCAAGGTGGTTCACAATCTCAGATGCTAGATTTTGATTAATGACTGATTTAGCCACAACATTCAACTATGCAACAAGACCAGCCAAAGTATGCAACAAGACCAGCCAACGGAAGTAGCGCCATCAAGGACAGTGGTAAGGGTACAGGCCATAAGGATCTGATCGGCTACACTTCCAACAGCAGCATTCTTGCTGACGGAGGTGTGGAAGACCACACAGTTGAGGTAAGTTTACGGTCGGAGTAACTCTCAATCAGGTTAGAAACCAATGCTATAGTCGTTAGACTGAACGTGGTTAGTTTACAAAATTTGCTGGAAAATTGGTTGGCTAGTAAGAAATTATAGATAAACTAGCACTTTATTGAATTGGGATGAGTGGAGCATGATTGACGAAGCAAAACAGTCAGATAACACTTCGCAGCAGACAAACGAAGAGTCCACCACGGTACTCGAAGACAATCATGAGGCGGAAGCGGTAGCCGTAGCATCTGACTCAGATGTCAACCCTGAAGCAGCACAACCAACTGAATCCCCTGCTGCTGAAGCATCTGAGTCAGGGCTCAACGACCAAGAAGCCCAGACCGATGTAGCTGCAACAGCTACTACCGATGAATCACCTACCGAGGACGATGCCAAGATTCTAGAAACAATCAAGCAGGAAAATCAAGCCCTGAAAGCTCAACTAGAAGAGCGAACTCAGCAATGTGACTCCTTTAAATCTCAATACATCCGGATTGCGGCAGATTTTGAGAACTTCCGCAAACGGTCAACTAAAGAGAAAGAAGACTTGGAACATCAAGTTAAAGGAAACACGATCACTGAGTTATTGTCAGTAGTAGATAATTTTGAACGGGCGCGTACCCAAATTAAGCCTCAAAATGATGGGGAAATGTCGATTCACAAAAGCTATCAAGGTGTTTATAAACAGCTGGTAGACAGTCTCAAGCGCCTTGGGGTTGCTGCGATGCGACCAGAAGGGCAAGAGTTTGACCCCAATCTCCACGAAGCGGTGATGCGAGAACCAACGGATGACTATCCAGAAGGAGTGGTCATAGAACAGCTAATGCGGGGTTATTTACTTGGGGAGCGGGTGCTGCGTCACGCTATGGTGAAAGTAGCTGCTGCGGCAGAACCACAGGAAACCTCGGAAGGTCAGAAGTCTGCTGAGGCGGAAAATTAGCTGCCATTGATTGGTTAACCTTCCTTTGGTGTCAGCCTCTGATCATCCTACCAAAAGGGATGTAGCACCAAGGGAAGTTCTATTATTTTGAGCAACTCAACAAAAAATCAAACTAAAATAACTTTACTAACCGTTAAGCTGCAACCCTATGGGAAAAGTTATTGGCATCGACCTAGGCACAACCAATAGTTGTGTTGCTGTCTTAGAAGGAGGTAAACCCATAGTCATTTCCAGCTCGGAAGGTGGGCGAACCACACCGAGTATTGTGGGATTTGGCAAGTCAGGGGAGCACCTAGTGGGTCAACTGGCCAAGCGTCAAGCAGTGACCAATGCGGAAAACAGTGTCTACAGTATCAAGCGCTTTATCGGACGTCGTTGGGATGAAACCGCTACAGAGCGTTCCCGTGTTCCCTATACCTGTGTTAAGGGTCGTGATGAGACGGTAGATGTAAAGATTCGGCATCGCGAGTACACCCCTCAGGAAATATCGGCCATGATCTTACAAAAGCTCAAGGCTGATGCTGAAACCTTTCTTGGGGAACCAGTGACTCAATCCGTGATCACAGTTCCGGCCTACTTTACCGATGCGCAACGACAAGCCACCAAGGATGGGGGTACCATTGCTGGATTGGAAGTGTTGCGCATTATAAATGAACCCACTGCTGCTGCTCTTGCCTATGGCTTAGATAAGTTGGATCAAGACCAAGTTATATTGGTGTTTGACTTGGGGGGTGGTACCTTTGATGTATCAGTTCTGCAACTGGGTAATGGGGTCTTTGAAGTAAAGGCAACGTCTGGTAACAATCACTTGGGGGGAGATGACTTCGATAACGTGATTGTCCGCTGGATGGTGGAAAACTTTAAAGCCAAAGAGGGCATCAATCTCACCCAAGACAAAATGGCTCTTCAGCGTTTGCGAGAGGCGGCGGAAAAGGCAAAAATTGAACTGTCTAGCATGGTAGCCACCCCCATCAACTTGCCCTTCATTACTGCTGATGAAACAGGACCAAAACACTTAGAGATGGAGTTGTCCCGGGCTAAGTTTGAAGAACTATCCAGGGACTTGATTAACGCAACTATAGAACCGGTAAAGCAGGCGCTCAAAGATAGTGACCTCAAGCCAGAGGACATTGACCGCATTTTGCTGGTAGGGGGTTCGACCCGTATCCCGGCGGTGCAGGATGCTATTAAAAGGTTTTTTAATGGTAAGGCTACCGATCGTTCGGTGAACCCCGATGAAGCTGTGGCATTGGGAGCAGCAATTCAGGCTGGTGTTTTGGGTGGGGAAGTCGAAGATGTCCTGCTACTGGATGTTACTCCCCTGTCCCTGGGTATAGAAACCTTAGGGGAAGTGTTCACCAAAATTATCGAGCGCAACACGACTATTCCTACCAGTAAGTCCCAGGTATTTTCCACCGCTACCGATGGACAAACCTCCGTAGAAATCCACGTATTGCAGGGGGAGCGGGCAATGGCTAGAGATAACAAAAGCCTGGGAAAATTCCTGCTGACTGGTATTCCCCCAGCTCCCCGTGGTGTCCCTCAAATTGAAGTCACCTTTGAAATCGATGTCAACGGCATTCTTAAAGTCGCTGCCACTGATCGAGGCACTGGGAAAGAGCAAAGTATTGTGATTACCAATACGGGGGGATTAAGTCCAGCGGAGGTGGAACGGATGCGCCGTGAGGCAGAAGACTATGCTGACCAAGACCGCCGTCGCATGGAATTGGTGCAACTCAAAAACCAAGCCGATAGCTTACTATATAACTATGAATCTACCATCAAAGACCATGGGGAATTGATTAGCGCTAACCTTCAGGCTCACGGATTAAAGGAGCAAGCAGATCAACAAAAGCAGCACCTAGACACCATAATGACAGACCCCTCAATTGAGGTCGAGGAGGTGAAAGAAGCTATTGAAACTTTGCAGAAAACTGTCTTGGAAATTGGGGGTATCATTTACGCCAGTGCCAGCTTTGGGTCAGACCCGGAATTTATCACCTCTGACGAAACAGTTCAAGATTCAAATTCCAACGACTCCAGCCAAAGAGAACCGGATGCTCTAGGAGAATTTGTGGTTGATTTTGAGGATGAAACCTTAGAGGTGAATGTTGACTACGAAGCAGTTGATTACGGCAACAGCTCTCTAACAGATAGATAATTTAATTCGCTGCTTTGACTAGCTCAAGCCGACCGCGAGAGTATGGTCACAGAAGCAGGTGGCAATCAGCTGATTTTTTTGATAGACAATGATATAGGATGCAGGTAATGCTGAAATGCGCTTATGGTGCTTTGATAGCAATAACCTGAGGAATAACAATAGCCCCTACTATGTAAATGGAATACCGATCAGCGCTCTATGGCTGACTATTATGATCTGCTTGGTGTCTCTCGTGATGCCGACAAAGATGAAATTAAACGTGCTTACCGTCGCTTGGCACGGAAGTACCACCCAGATGTTAACAAAGAACCAGGAGCTGAAGAGCGCTTTAAGGAAATTAACCGGGCTTACGAAGTCCTCTCAGAACCAGAAACTCGAGCAAGATATGACCGTTTTGGGGAAGCTGGTGTTTCCTCAGGTGCGGGAGCAGCCTACTCAGATTTTGGGGATATGGGCTTTGCTGATATTTTTGAAAGCTTCTTCAGCGGCTTTGCTGGTGGTATGGGTCAGCAAACTGGTCGTCGGCGTAGTGGCCCGGTGCGTGGTGACGACCTGCGACTAGACTTGAAGCTGGCTTTCAAGGAAGCTATATTCGGTGGTGAAAAGGAAATCCGCATTCCTCACCTAGAAACTTGTAAAGTCTGTAACGGCACAGGGGCAAAGCCAGGAACTCGACCCCGCACTTGCCCAACGTGTAACGGTTCAGGTCAAGTACGGCGTGCTACTCGTACCCCTTTTGGTAGTTTCACCCAAGTCTCAGTCTGTCCTACCTGTAACGGTGAAGGTCAAATCATTGAGGATAAGTGTGAAGCCTGTGGTGGTGCTGGTCGTAAACAAGAAACCAAAAAACTGAAAATCACCATTCCAGCAGGGGTGGATAATGGCACCAGGCTACGGGTTTCTAAAGAAGGGGATGCTGGATTACGTGCTGGTCCACCAGGAGACCTATACGTTTATCTATTTGTAAACGAAGACAGCCAGTTTCAGCGGGATGGCATTAACATTCTGTCTGAAATGAAAATTAGCTATTTACAAGCCATTTTAGGCTGTCTTATCGAAGCAGAGACAGTAGACGGTCCAGTGGAATTAACTATTCCACCCGGTACTCAACCCAATACTGTATTAACTTTAGAGAATCACGGTGTCCCCAAATTGGGCAACCCAGTCAGTCGGGGCGATCACCTAATCACGATTTTGGTAGATATCCCCACTCGAATTACCGCTGAGGAAAGGGAATTGCTAGAGAAGCTAGCGAAAATTAAGGGTGAGCGCACTGGTAAAGGTGGTATAGAAGGATTCTTGGGAGGGTTGTTTGGCTCATGAGTACACTAGCCTCCTCCCAGATCAGTTCATTACCTGATGATCAGCTGGATCTGCGGGGTACCCCTTGCCCGATTAACTTTGTTCGCACTAAACTATATCTAGAGAAAATGGCTCCAGGTGCCCTATTAGAAGTGTGGCTCGACCCAGGAGAACCCATTGAACAGGTTCCTGATAGTCTGACTATGGAGGGTTACCCGATAGAGGGCGTTGAAGAACGCGATCGCTATTTTGCTCTGAAGGTGCGTCGTCCACACCAGCATCTTCATGATTGAATTAGAATACACTAATTCATCAAACTTGTCAACCCCTTGGCTGGGTACCGTGCTGGCGGTTCAGGCAAATTTCTATCAGGTGCGTTTAGATCAGTTGAAGGTTGACAAGTTGGAGGTTGTAGGTTACGAAGATAACCTTCAAGCAAATAACCTACAACCTTCAAACCTCTTATGTACCCGTAGAGCCCGGTTGAAAAAAATTGGCCAGCAAGTCATGGTGGGAGACCGGGTTCTAGTAGAGGAACCTGACTGGGCTGGTGGACGAGGGGTGATTGCGGAAGTGCTGCCCCGGACAAGCCAGCTCGACCGCCCACCAATCGCCAATGCTCAGCAAATTCTGGTGGTTTTTGCTCTGGAAGAACCGACCCTGGATGCTTATCAGCTGAGTCGGTTTTTGGTGAAAGCAGAATCTACTGGTTTCAAGGTATGTTTGTGTCTGAATAAACTTGATTTAGTAACACAACAGCAACAGCAGGATTGGCAACAGCGTCTGGAAGCATGGGGTTATCAGCCAGTCTTGATCAGCGTTCATAATGGTACTTGTTTAGCACAACTGACTGACCTGTTGAGTCAGACAATCAGCGTTATGGCTGGTCTTTCCGGTGTCGGTAAATCGAGTCTAATTAATTATCTGATTCCAGCAACAAGGGTCCGGGTGGCAGCAGTGACTGGTAAACTGGGTCGAGGACGCCACACCACTCGCCATGTAGAATTATTTGAGTTGCCTAAAGGTGGTTTTTTGGCAGATACCCCCGGATTCAATCAGCCTGACTTGACTTGTTCTCCTGAGGATTTAATCTATTACTTTCCAGAAGCAAGAGAGCGTTTAGCCCAACACCGCTGTCAATTCAGTAATTGCCTACATCGGGATGAGCCAAACTGTGCTGTGCGAGGAGACTGGGAACGGTACCAGCATTATCTGGATTTTTTAGCAGAAGTGATCGCACGACAAGAGGCTTTGAAGCAAAAAGCTGATATCGAATCCAGTATGAAGTTAAAAATTAAAGCTTCTGGTCGGCGTCAATACGAACCTAAGCTAGAAACAAAAAAATACCGCCGTCGCTCCCGCCGTACTCAGCACCAGAACCTAGATGAACTCTATGACGATATGAGTCAATAACTCACCGCTAAGTCCTATGGGACTATAGCGGGAGCTTGTTAAAAGCTCGTAGTTGACCAGTCTAAGTTCTATAAGAACTACGTTATTCCTAAGTGTTAAAGTTCCTACCTGAGGATGCGTAGCTAGTCTTCAGCTCTAGAACCCGGTCGTTAAACAGGTGTATTTGGGTTAAGCCAGTGCGACTAGGAAAGTACCGAGGAATAACATTGACTAAGCTAACTTAACCCTAGTAATAGGAGTAAACACAATTATGCGTGTCTTTGTACTCAACAAGAACCGACAACCTTTAGATCCGTGTAAACCTGTAAGAGCTAGGATTTTACTTTCGTCAGGAAAAGCGAAGGTCTATCGTCGTTACCCATTTACCATAATTTTGACGGAGGAAATAAAACAGCCAATAACTCATAATCACCAGCTCAAAATAGACCCTGGAGCAAAAACAAGCGGTTTAGCTATTATTCAAGGAAAGCGAGTAATTTGGGGAGCAGAACTCACCCATAGAGGTTTTCAAATACGAGATTCTTTGATCTCTCGCAGGCAGTTAAGACGCAGTAGACGGAATCGTAAGACTCGATACCGCAAGCCCAGATTTCTTAATAGAACCAGACCAGAAGGTTGGCTAGCTCCTAGCTTAATGTCTAGAGTTCAAAACATTTTAACTTGGGTTGAAAGGTTGAGTCGATTGTGCCCTATTACCGGCATCTCTCAAGAATTAGTCAGGTTTGATACTCAAAAACTGCAAAATCCTGAAATATCTGGAATCGAGTATCAACAAGGAACACTTTATGGCTATGAACTCCGAGAATATTTACTTGAAAAATGGAATCGTAAATGTGCTTATTGTGGGACGACAGGAACTCAATTAGAAATTGAGCATATTAAGCCATTATCCAAAGGTGGCTCTGATTGGCCTTTCGGCCACGCTACGCGATCGAGTTTCTAATTTAGCGATTGCATGTCACCCATGTAACCAGGCTAAATCTAATCAAAACATTGAACTTTTCTTGTCTAAAAAGCCTAGTATCTTGAGACGCATACTAAGTCAAGCTAAACGCCCTCTGGCTGATGCGGCTTCTGTCAATACAACCCGATGGAAGTTGTACCACGATCTCAAGTCAACAGGGCTACCTGTTGAAGTAGGTAGTGGCGGATTAACCAAATTCAATAGGTGTAGTCAAAATCTTCCGAAAACTCATTGGTTGGATGCGGCAAATGTCGGGAAAGTCGAAACATTGATTATCGAAGTAACCAATCCTTTGATAATAACCGCCAAAGGACATGGCACTCGTCAGCTCTGTAGAACCAATAAGTATGGGTTTCCCACTCGTCATTGCTCCAGAATCAAATTTCACAAAGGCTTTCAAACAGGCGACATCGTTCGTGCTGTAGTAACCAAAGGAAAAAAGATCGGTACCTATATAGGACGGGTCGCAACCAGAAAATCAGGGTTTTTCAATATCTCAACTAAATCAGGATTGGTGCAGGGCATCAGTCACAAATATTGTCAATTTATTCACAGGAAGGATGGTTATGCTTATACGACTTAGATCCTGTCCTCCCTTTCCTGAGTGCCTGTCACCTGGGGGAACCCCAGGTGTTTATATGGCACGTCTCCCGCTAAATCTCGCGATTATAGCGGGAGACGACCGGGAGGCAGACAGATGAAGGATGAAGTATGAATACTTCATCCTTCAACCGTTTAACTTCTCCGTTTAACTTCTAAGGCTAACCCCAAATGTTTCCTCTAGGGCTTCTCGCACTTTCTGATGTACTGGCTCGACTTCTGCATCAGTAAGAGTGCGATCGCTAGCACGGTAGATTAGCCGAAATGCCAAACTTCTCTGTGCCTCAGGAACAGACTCCCCTTTATATTCATCAAACAATTGCACTGACTCCAACAAATTCCCCGCAGCTTTGCGAGTTGAACGTTCGATTTCTGCCACTGACACTTGTAGTGGTGCAAAGAACGCAATATCCCGGTCAATGGCTGGGTAGCTGGAATAGACTTTGAATCGGGGAGTCAGAATTTCATCGCGATCAAGAGCCTCTAGAATTAGATCCAAGTCCAAATCAAATACATAAACCTGATCGGGAAAACCTCTTTCTGAGCGTAGCTGGGGGTGCAACTGCCCAAATTTTCCTAATTTTTCACCTTGCAACCACAAGGATGCAGTGCGTCCTGGGTGAAGACGGGGATCGCTGTGGTCTGGTTGGTATTCTACTGTCAGACCGCAACGGGAAAACACACTCTCTAGTACTCCCTTAGCCTCGTACCAGGTCATGGGTTCGGAATGCCCTCCCCTGACCCAGTTACCTTGGGTGATATTTCCCCCTAAAATCCCGGCAATAGCATCAGCTTCTGCGAAACCCTCTTCTGGTCGCCAGAAGATCCGACCAATTTCAAAACCGTTGAGTACACCGTTGCCTTGCTCGATATTGTACTGACAGGCATCAATCAGCCCTGATAGTAAATCCGTCCGTAGGGATGAGTATTCCGTAAACAGGGGATTATCGAGACGAATTTGGGTCTGTTCCTCTGGCTTGACCAAGGAATACTGGACTAATTCGGTCAACCCAACTGCACGGAATTGCGATCGCAGTTTTCGCTTTAAAAATTCCTCAGCAGATAGATAACCTGGTTCAGTCTTGTCTGGTAAGCTATCACAGAAGTTGTCATAGCCGTAGAGACGGGCAATTTCTTCAATTAAATCAATTTCCCGCTCTAAATCCCGGTAGCGGTAGGGCGGTACAATCACTTTCCATTGGGGAGAATCTTCGGTGCAGCGCGGTTGTAGTTGACATCCGAGGGCAGTAAGGATTCTTTCCACATCTTCTGGCAGGATTTCCCCAAGCTCCTCTGCCTCATTAACTGGTCCTAAAATCTGATTGACACGGTCAAGACGTAACTCAATCGAACGTGCCCAAGTGGAGGGGTCAGGGCGCTGGTCAGCAATACTCTGGGTTGTGGGGGTACCAGCAGCTAACTCAGTAATTAATGCGATCGCTCTTTTACAAGCAATATCCAATTCTGCTTGATTGACACCACGCTCATAACGGGCAGATGATTCTGTCCGTATGCTTTGACTGCGGGAAGAACGACGAATAGTCACTGGATCAAACAGTGCTGCTTCCAAAACAATAGTTTGGGTGTTGTCGTTCACTTCTGTGGCTTCCCCACCCATAACCCCAGCCATAGCAACCGGTTGGTCGTTAGCTGTGATCAGTAACGCTTGTGGTTCCAGGGAACGGGTTTGACCATCAAGAGTAGTCAGGGATTCCCCACTGTTAGCAAAGCGGACACCAATGGTCAGGTTTTCGACCCCAGCAACAGCTTGCAAGCGTTCCCGGTCAAAGGCATGGAGGGGCTGACCCCATTCCAAGAGAATGTAATTAGTGACATCCACTACATTATTAATCGGTCGCACTCCAGCGGCTTTCAAGCGCTGTTGTAACCAATCCGGAGAAGGACCAATCTTCACCCCTTCAATCACAGTGCCAATATAGGCGGGGCAAGCTTTCGGTTCAGATACTTTCAAGGTCAAGGCATGGGATGCTTCTGGAATAGACACCTCAACAGTTTCTGGCAAGCTTAAGGATGCCCCAGTTAAGGCCACTACTTCTCTGGCCACGCCCACCATACTTAGAGCATCCGCCCGATTAGCCGTAGACGTAACATCAAGAATGATATCAGTTAACCCCAGTAAAGGACGAGCATCACTGCCTAGGGGTATAGTTTCTGCCTCGAAAATATGAATGCCAGCGGATTCCTTGGCCAAGCCCACTTCTGCTAAGGAACAAATCATCCCTTCTGAGCGAACACCTCGCAGTTTTGAGGCGCGAATTTTCAAATCAATAGTTGGTAGGTAGGTTCCGATGGTGGCCACCGGCACGTAAATGTCTGGTCGGACATTCGACGCACCACAAACAATATTCAATGGGTCACTCCCACCAATATCCACTTGACAAACCCGAAGCTTATTTGCATTAGGGTGAGGCTCTACCTCCAGAACCTTGCCAATCACCACGCCATCGGCCAGGGTTCCCAGGTCTTCAATATCTTCTACCTCAAACCCAGCCATAGTTAAGGTTTGAGCTAGCTCTTCTGGTGTCAGAGTTACCTCTACTAGTTCTCGCAGCCAGTTTAACGATATACGCATGGACTCCTAAATTTTTTTGCTGAACTCTAATATAAGGTAATAAATAAGGTGCAAGTTGCCGGTTACTTCCACCGTAAGCATATGCGCTACAGATGGTGCTACTTGAGGTGCAGTCAGCGGTCAGCCGTCAGCTTATTTTATTCAAAAGCTGTTCCCTTAGCGTGGCCAAAGACCAATGGCACCTCAAGTAGCGTGGGCATAAGCTGATAGCTGATAGCTGATAGCTGATAGCTGATAGCTTACCTTCCACCGAAACATTTTTCTATTGTGATGGGCATAACCCCTTAAGGCTTGACAAAAGTACACTATCTATGGTCAATGCTAAATAAACGCTCTAAAATATAGGTAGCTTCATAAACGTTTTACTTGAATAACCCTTTACTTAACTCAAAATTGTCCTTTGTACCCTTAGATGGATGCCAAAAATCGGGTATCCTGGTTGAGGATCAGGTTTCACCGGAATAGTTGTCTAACTAAGGGGGTAGTAAAAGGCATTTTGCAGAAAATAAAGAAAAGTAAAAGACTATAAATAATCTTTGCTGCTCAGGTACTCCGAGCCAAAGTTTTAGTTCCAGTATGGGCAAAGGAACATCAGTAACGCTGAATGAGCTACTGTCTAAATCCTACCTGCACTCAGGCAAAAAACCCACAACACGCCGACTTTTGTCAGGCGTGCAGTTCTAAATTATTATTACTTGACCGCTATCGTGTGATCAAACCACTCGGTCAAGGGGGATTTGGAGCAACTTTCTTAGCAACAGATCAATCGTTGCCTGGTAAGCCGACCCGTGTAATCAAACAACTCCGCCCAAGTGCTAAAAGTTCAGAGATTTCACCGATGGCAAGGGATCTGTTTGAGCGAGAAGCCCGAACCTTGGGAGAAATTGGGAATCATCCCCAATTCCCACAGTTATTCGATTACTTTCAAGACAATGAGCATTTTTATCTGGTTCAGGAATACATTAGCGGTTTGACACTGCAACAGCAAGTCAGACGGTCTGGTTCATTCTCGGAAGAGGGAGTTAAACAATTTTTAAGTGAAATTCTACCACTCCTGCAATATATTCATCAGAAAAACGTAATTCACCGGGACATTAAACCAGCGAATATAATTCGTCGTGACCAAGACCGCAAACTGGTACTGATTGATTTTGGGGCTGTGAAAAACAGCCAAACCAATCCCTCCAATTCCTCAGACACAGTATTGACCAACTATGCCATAGGAACTCCAGGCTTTGCCCCTCCTGAACAAATGGCATTGCGACCTGTAATTGCTAGCGATATCTATGCAGTGGGGGTTACTTGCCTTTATTTGTTGACGGGTAAATCTCCCAAAGACCTCGATTATAATCCTTCTACTGGAGAAATAGTCTGGCAGACTAATGTCAACGTTAGTGACCACTTTGCTAAGGTTTTAAGAAAAATGCTGGAGTCTTCTGTCCGTTATCGCTATCAGTGCTCAGAAGACATCCTGAGAGCTCTTGACCTAGAGCCATATCTGGAGAGTTTAAACAAAAGCTTAGTGTCGCAACCCCTTGATGACGCTAATTCTCACTTCAACTCAGGGAATTTGGGTCCTGTGAATGGTTATTCATCCCCGTCGTCAGTTCAATCCCGAAGAATGGCAGAGCAAATTAGAGAATGGCGGGAGCGTCGGGGATTGAGCAATGGTCGAAGATCAGAACCTAAAAACGGTGGAGGTTTTACCAGTCACAGGGATTCTACAGCTGTGAGCGGTAGTAGGAGTAGCATTACAGGCAAGTCGAAGGGTAATGGCAAGTTGGAGGCGGAAACGTTATTAAAAGCTTACGGCTCTGGCAGAAGAGACTTTGCGGCTAAAGATTTGAGGGGACTTAACCTTAATAATGCCCAGTTATCTGGGATAATTTTCCGCCAGGGCAAACTGTTAAATATTAGTTTGAAGGGAGCGGATTTATCTAGTGCTAATTTTGGTGAAGCGAATCTCCATCAAGGCGACTTACGCAATGCCAATTTGGGTCGAGCTTACCTGAAAAAAGCTATTTTGACAGGAGCAGACTTGCGTGGGGCGAATCTTAGTTATGCTCATCTCGAAAATGCTAATCTGCGGGGAGCAAATTTGTGTGGAGCCAATCTTTCTAATGCCAAAGTTACTAAGGAACAGTTGGCACAAGCTAAGACTAATTGGACAACAGTACTTCCTACTGGTAAGCGGGGGTTTTGGTAATGTAGCAAGGGGAATAGGGAGTAGGCAAGAGGCAAGAGGCAAGAGCGAATAGGGAATAGGGAATAGGGAATAGGGAATAGGGAATAGGGAATAGGAAGAAAGAGATGCGATTATTTTTTGATGTTGCTAACCCAAGAAATGGTATTCAAAAAAACCATGCAATTTCCTAAATGTGATAGGAAAAAAACTCATCAATAGGGTCATCACAGAGGAAAACAAAGATATAAACAAAGATATCAATGTAACGAATGTGGTCGTCAATCGTCGAGCGATCACCAATACCCTCTAACCTTCGCACGACTGGCAGCGGGGATTGCACCGCCCTGTAACACAGCCGGAAGCCCCTCAATCGAAGCTCAACGATAACCTCGATTGCGCTGGCGAGATAACGTTCCGGTTTTAAAGTTTATCTAAGAGATCATCAACAGCAGTTGCACATTCCTTAATACGAGCAGCTACAACGGTAATATCGCGGTTGTAAATTCTGTGTTTTCCTTGGGTTAATTTAGATAAAGGTTTACCAAGATGTGCAGCCACGACACCGGAAGTATTAAAGTCTCGAAGTGGTATAGAGTAGTGATCGCGGAAATCTTGCATAGTCTCTATTGATTTTGAAGTTGCGGTGAAGCGATTCTTATTTTCTTGAAACTCTTTGAATAGAGTATCTGCTGTTGCATCTGATAATGCAGCAAAAGCTCCTGCAGTACCATCGTACTGCGTTAGTCTATTGCCAACGATAAGGTGAATTTTGGGAATCGAAATTCTTTTTTGTGGTGCCATTGCAGCAAAAGTCCACTTGCTATAGACAGGGTGAGGAGGAATTGTGCCATGTAGAAGGGTGAACATTGCTTGAGTGGCAATCCGAGATGAATCATCAGCGTTAACAGGAACAATCAGTTTTTCAACACAGGAAATAGCAACTTCTGTGTAAATGCTAAAACTGGGATTGGTATCAATAAAAACTAACCAATCTCCCCCCACTTTATCTGCTAATCCCTTATAGAATTCTTCTAAAATATTATGAACCCATATCCAGGGATCAACTCCAGGAACTAATGCGGGAAAATCGATTGCTTTGTTTAAAGCTGGTACAAGTAGTTCAAGATTTGGATCGCCGCATAAAAGATAGAGGTTATCGGGGATCTCACTATTAACTTTGTTTACCTGGGTCACGAAACGACTTTGATTTGGAAGTGATGCTCCTTGACCACTAGAAATAACTTCACTAAAGTACCCAGCGACAGTTTTTGCTACTGGCTGATGCAAACAATTCTCCATGAGTATATTTTCTCCTCCTGAGCCACCACCTAAAAGAATCAGAGAAGAGTTTGCTTGAGGACACATATCGATAACCAGAACTTTAGATTCCGGATTCTTTTCTGCATATCTTGTTGCAACATGAAACGTTATGGAGCTTTTCCCGACTCCTCCTTTATTATTCCAAATGGCAAAGCTTTCTTTAATCGGCATTAACTTACTCTTATGTGGCTCTTAATTTTGCAATAGATATAACCTAATTTATCACAACTCTGATTTATTTGCTACAAAAGTTTTTAAAAAACGGCTGGGTGGTGACAGGACAGGGTAAAAGCCTATATCGGAGCGGGTTTGACCTAACTGACTTCCTTGAAGATTGTTGGAAATTTGTGGGGGCAATTCTCTTGCACAGACGCTACAGGATCACTAGTTACCACTCCGATTCTCAATCAGCAGCGGTTCAAACCTGCTGGATCTCTTCACGAGTCCGAAGCTAATCCACCCTCTCCTTGGGCAATCCGAACACAAATTGGTAACGAAGCGCGGCGTTTTTGTCCTTAGAGGAATTGCAATAATTGTTGTAGTGAACTGGGAAACAATATCATTTTGAAAAATAATGACAGGACGAATACCTGCTTGCTCAGAACCTTGAGTTGGATTGAGATTAGCTACCCAGATATCGCTACGTTGATATTGATTTATCATAGCCTATCTTCTTGATCAAGACTTGCCCCAGAATCGCTCATTCCCACTTCAGCAAGAGCGCGATCTTCCTGGGCAAACTCATGAGAAAGGGCTTTTAACTGAGCAGGATCAAGAACAATCCGACAACGTTTATCTTGAAACTTAAGAAATGCAATAAAATCAGCGACTTGCTGAAGTTGTTCAGCAGTAAGTAGATCCAGGTCTTGCTTGATAGCTTCGGTGCTGATTGACATAGCAGTAACTTAGTACAGTAATGATTTATAGGTTATTGGCCAAAAATTTTGAATCTAGTAGGGCTGATGGCTGATAGCTGATACGCGACACGCTGATAGCTGAGGGCTGTTCGCGTAGCGTGCGCGTAGCGCATATGCTTACAGTTGACTGTACCTCATAAATACGACAAACGCTATCAACAAGTTTAGCTAGGGACAAGGTTCAATTGTCCAATCTTTAGGTTTCTCACTTTTATAACAGGACTGTTGACGACCTGCTTCTTTTAAATTCCATTTACCGGTAGATTGATCGAATTTAAACTGAAGTCGATAACGCCTGCCCCTAACTTTGTCATCAGGTAGATTCATCTGGGTCAGAATCACGATTTTCTCAAAAGCTTGCTGATCAATCACCTTGATTTCTTCAGTAAACTCACTCTTGACCGTTGCTTTGTTACCAAATAACTCTAATGCGATCGCTTCCGGATCATCTCCTATTCGCTTACCTTTGAACTCAGCTAGATTCAAGGGTTGATAACGAGATTTTTCTAACGCATCATCAGAGGGATTACAACCCATTAAGATTAAGCTAATAGTCAACCCTACTACTATAAGCGGTAACCTGTCTTTTCTATCCATGGTCATTTAAAATTAAATTGGTTATAGCCTTGATTTTATCAAACACGAATCAATTTTTGGCGTTGCTGATTCTGGGTATGGTTTCGCCCCCCTAGGGTGTGTTTTCAAAGTTTTCCGCAAGATATTAGATCCCCCCCAGCCCCCCTTATTAAGGGGGGAGCCATACTCAAAGTCCCCCTTTTTTAAGGGAAACGGGGGATCTCGGAGTTTGAAGACACGCCCTAGCCCCCCAAGCGAGCAATCCCTCGCTTGGGGGGAACAAAACTCGGAAAGTCCCCCAAGCGAGCAATCCCTCGCTTGGGGGACCAACGGGGGCTTTAATAAAACCAGATAATCGCGCATTCATTCCTTCATTCAGCAACGCCCAATTTTTAATTGACGGCAAATTCAGTTTGCTGACGCATTTCGGGAGGATAGAAAGCTAAAACAATATTTTCTTTAGGAATGCCAGCATTAATTAAATCAGTAGTGATACCCGGTTCTATTCCATCATATTCAATATAAATTTTAGTATTTTTTAGAGTAATATATATTAGGTTTCCTCTGATTCTTTTTCCCTGTGACCATCCTACCTGCATTAATCCATAGTGCTCTCGTGTTTCGTCAAAAATGGGGTCAAGTCGGATGTCTCCATGAGAGGGACGAAATTGAGCGTATTTTAGAATAACTTGTTTTATTATTTCTCGATAGGTCGTTTGGGTATCCATTGTTTGACCTCTAATTGGAGGAAACCAATCCGATTGGATTTGCTCAGGGGAATAGGGACAGTGGTCAGGAAAGTCCCAATCGGAAATTCCGGTTTCATTAGCAGCATCGGCTCTCGCATCACCATAAACTTTTGATAAATCTGCCCAGTATCGCTTTAAACTAGGAGTATCTCTGAGATAGCGTTTAAGGTGATTGCGCTCTCGTTTGATCGTGATTTCCCAAGACCTAGACCGTTTTTCAGGTTGATATTCCCATTTCAACAGATGTTGAATCGTTAAACGAATAGAGCAGAAAAAGCGGTCTCGCTCTCGTTTACTCAAGTCTTCAATCTCTTCTAGGAGATTAACCCAGTCTACTTCACTATATCGTTCTTCTTTGATCAGGGAAACTTGTTGTTCAACCCATTGGATGATGTCAGTTTCATAGAGCATTTTTTCCTCCGAAATCTAACTAAACCTGTAGGTTGGGTGGAACGAACTGCTCCCGCTAACCCAACCTACGAATAACGCTAGTGTTAGACTGAACAGGACTGCCGTCAGCGCCTGCAAACCAAGAAACCTGGTTAGCAAATAAAAGGTGCTGCCAAATACCCCATCGGTAACACCAAAAGGAAAACCGCCCCACTAACAACGCCCCCACCCCCAGAAAAGGCATGGGGTTTGTCGTTGGGATTGCGAAAACCAATGATCTAGCGCTATGCTGTCACCCCTGTAATGATGCCAGACAGCAGACATGCCAATCAGCGTATGCAGCTTCAATATTCCCTTTGCTGCTGTGTAGGGTTCTGCTAATCCGGCTTCAATTTACCCAAAAATAACAGCAATAACCATAGAAATAGTCGCAAAAAATAAATTCTACCAACTTACCTCATACCAGGGATAATTAGGGGGAAAGTAGCCGATCGGGTCACCAAAGACCGCAAACAATATCATGGAAATCACAAAATGAACCACAATCGGAGCAATTGTCTTGGGATACGGCAAGTGGTGATCGTTGAGTGGGGCGAGATACTCTAGGATATTGTTCTCAATCAGGTCTCAATTAGGAATTGCTCTCAAACCTTACACTAATAAATCACACTAAAAGGATACTATAAAATTAGTTGGCATCTTTGAGATTAGAGCCATAAAAACGACCAGGTTCAGAGTGATAAGCAATAAAATAACATAAAATTGTTGTGGTTTGATGTCTTTCCAAAAAATCACTGCGATTCTCCTAATTTCTAGTTGGTTTACTTAGGTATAAATCCTCAAAAATGTGGATTTATTTTATTTAGCGGATAGTTTGGCAGATATATAGTTAGTGCAGGTTAATTTTTAACCCAACAACCATTTGTGTCAAATGAATTGTCTCAAATGACACGGTTTCAAAAGCAGGCAGCTAGCTCCAGTTAGTAGATATAGCCACTAGATAGAGCAAGTATAGCCAGACCTGAATTCAGATATATCACCTGGTCTTAGTATAGCCAGCTAACCCTAGGTGTTAGTAGATTTTTCAGGAATTTTTAAGATTTATTACAAAGCCAAAAAGGTTGACAATTTGTCTGATCTAATTTTGAGAATTTGTCTTGTGATAAACCTGATCACCTGGTGATCAATTAAACTAGTCGATATCAGGGATTTTAACTATAGCATTTCTCAGTTATCAATTGCTTAAGGTACTTTCGTCCTAGGTTTTAGGGAGTAGGGAGTAAGGAGTAGGGAGTAGGGAGTAGGCAGTAGGGAGTAGGCAGTAGGGAATAGGTACAAAATTATGTGTACCTCATTACTATCAGAACCGCTAGATAAAGTCTTGGTTGTATAAATTAAATGGCATTTGCTCTGGAAACTCTAGACTAGAACTCTGGACTAATTTTACTGATGGATTTAATTAGATGAAGAGTCAAACCTTTCTTCAACCCATTGACCGTACTGCTGGCGCAGTCATACTTATACTGAGTCTACTGATTGGTATATTACTGTGGACTGGCGATCGCACTGCCCCCAGGGTACGGAAATTTACGTGGCAAGATAAACAAGTCGGTGCGGAGGATAAAGCGTTTATCCTAACCTTCAGCCGTCCTATGGATCAGACTAGTGTGGAAACTAATCTGAAGATTGTTCCACCCATACCGGGCAAAATTAGCTGGGCTGGACGTAAAATGGCTTATACTCCGCTGCTCCCTTTACCCTATGGCACCGAGTATCAATTCCAGCTCACTGGAGCAGTAGATCAATTCGCTAAGCCTGGCAACAAGACTGCCATGGAACCGTTCAAGGCATCTTTCCGTACCCGTGACCGAGCCTTTGCCTATGTGGGTGTTCAGGCAGAAGAAAAGGGGCGATTAATTTTCTATAATCTCACTCGCCAACAAAAAACTATCTTGACGCCTCCAGATTTGGTGGTTATGGACTTTAAGTTCTATCCTGATGGCAGCCGACTTCTTTTCTCTGCTGTTGATAGTCAGAATCAAGAACAGGACTTGCTCTCGGCCAAATTATATACTGTGACCACGGGCATATCTACTCGTGCCCCAGCTCAAGCTCCCGTATCCTCAGACTCTGATGGGTTAGTTGAGCAGGTTCTCGATAGCAAAGACTACCAGAATCTGAAGTTTGATTTGTCTGCTGATGGTAAAACGATTGTGGTGCAGCGGGTCAGTCGGAGTAATCCTTCGGAATTTGGGCTGTGGACCATACAACCTGGTACCAAACCGAGACCATTAGACCATGAACCAGGAGGAGATTTTATGATTACTCCTGATAGCAACGCAATCGCGATGGCTCAAGGTCAGGGAGTGGGCATTTTACCCTTGACACCAAATGCTCAACCCCTAGACTTTTTACCGAAGTTTGGCATGGTCATAAACTTTGCTAAGGATGGTTCAGCAGCAGTGATGGTGAAGTTTAATTCTGACTATACGCGATCGCTATTTTTAGTCAAAAACCAGGGCTCTGAGCAAGAGATACTGCGCACCACTGGTTCTGTCCATAGTTGTGAATTCTCGGCGCAAAACCAGATTCTCTATTGTCTGCTCAGCCAACTCATTGCTGGGGAAGAATTCAAAGAAGAACCTTTCCTAGCAGCGATTAACCTTAAACCTAATGAAAAGAATGAGTATACCTTAAAGCGCTTGATAGTTTTACCGGAGCAACAGGAAGTTCATATGAGTTTGTCCCCAGATGACTTAGGCATACTCTTTGATCAACTGGTTCCTGAACGGTCATCTGAGGAAGGTTTGATCACTGATGAAGGACAAATAATTGCCAATGCTAGACTGTGGCTATTACCTTTAGTGGATGATACATCGTCAGATACTCCAGTGAAGCTGGAAGCGGAACCACTCCTAACTGGATTTAATGCTCGTTGGCTACCTTGAAGGTTAGCAGGTTGAAGGTTAGCAGGTTGAAGGTTAGCTGGTTTAAGGTTAGTAGGTTGAAGGTTAGTAGGTTGAAGGTTAGCTGGTTGAAGGTTAGCTGGTTGAAGGTTAGCTGGTTGAAGGTTAGCTGGTTGAAGGTTAGCTGGTTGAAGGTTAGCTGGTTGAAGGTTGGCTAGTTGAAGGTTGGCTGGTTGAAGGTTGGCTGGTTGAAAGTTAGTAGGTTGAAGGTTAGCCGGTTGAAGGTTAGCCGGTTGAAGGTGTTTTTTTTGGAAGGGTGTTTGGTTGTTCGCGTAGCGTGGCCTTTTGGCCAAGGGTGAAGGTTGGTAAAATAACCGAGCAACCTGTAACCTGTAACCTGTAACCTGTAACCAAACAACCTTGAAACCTTCAAACCTTCAACCTGTAACCAAACAACCTGTAACCAAACAACCTTAAACCTAATAACCTTCAACCTTAAACCTTCAACCTTCAACCATCAAACCTTCAACCTTAAACCTAATAACCTTCAACCTTCAACCTTCAACCTTCAACCTTCAACCTTCAACCTAATAACCTTCAACCTAATAACCTGTAACTTGACATCAAAAGACTATGGAAATTAATCAGTGTCTTCATGTTGCTGTTTTAGTTTCTGATTTGGAAAAGGCAGAGCATTTTTACGGTAATATTTTGGGATTATCTAAAGTTAATCGAGAGCTGAGATTTCCTGGTGCTTGGTACCAAGTTGGTCAATTCCAAATTCACCTGATGGTTAATCCTAATGCTAAAGTTGACCTAAAAAATCCTGAAAAATGGGGTCGTAATCCCCACATTGCCTTTAGTGTAGTAAATTTAGATGAAGCGAAGGAATGTCTACACGCTCATGGTTACCCGATTCAATTGAGCTCATCTGGTCGTGCGGCATTGTTTACCCAAGATCCAGATTGTAATATTATTGAGCTTAGTGAGATTAATAAGATTAGCACTTAGGGTTTAACGTAGGGATGGGGAGAATAAATGAAAACCATTGCCTACCTGTACAGCAATCCTCTACTTGACCCGGTGCCTGACCCAGAAGTTTGGGGTTTGGAGGTGGATCAGGTCTATCTAGATTTGGGAGGACGCCAGCAGTGGCAGCAGTTAGTTGCGGATTGCCAAGCTCAAGCTCCTGATTACTTGCTAATTCGTCGTCTGGAAGAACTGGGAGAGTGTTTGGCTGAAATTAGCGATCGCATTAGCCAAATTGAAACCCTCGGTGTTTGCTTGATTGCCACAGAGCAATCTTACAATTCTGCTCAGCTAACGGATGCTACCAACTACACTACAATTCGCGCTAGCTTACTGAAACTAATACACGAAATCCAGCAGGAAGTCAACAGCCGCCGCCTTCGGCAAGGACATGCTCGTAATCGCCTCAAAGCCTTACCTCCACCAGGAAAAGCCCCCTATGGCTATCGGCGGGGCAAAGACCGCTATCTAATTGACCGCAGTACTGCACCGGTGGTTAAGGATTTTTTTGAACAGTTTCTGCTTTATGGTTCCTTGCGGGGTGCAGTACGGTATTTAGAGCAAAAATATGGTAAACGGATTTCCGTGACTACCGGGCGTCGTTGGCTAACAAATCCGGTTTATCGGGGAGACCTTGGCTATCAAAAAAATGGTGAGGTCATTTCCGATACCCATAGCGCCATTTTGAATCGCGAAGAAGCCGCACAGATTGACCGACTGCTCAGGCGCAACCGACAATTACCTCCTCGTACCGCCAGTGCTCCCCGTTCTTTGGCCGGGTTAGTGGTTTGTGAGGAATGCCAGTCGGGGATGACCGTTGTTAGTGTTACTCAATATCGTAAAAACAAACAATATCTCTACCTACGTCCGATTCATTGTCCTAAGCATCCAAAATGCCGTGCTATTAGTTATGAACAGGTTTTGGAGCAAACTATTCAACTGATATGTCAGGAATTACCCCGTGCTGTTGCTGCTATGAATGCTCCCAGCTTGGATGGGGTGAAGGAATCCCTTAAGGGGAAAATTACTCAAAAAAAGGATAATTTAGAGCAACTACCTCTGTTAACCTCTAGTGGGGTGCTTGATCAAGACACTGCTGATTTACGAGCATACAAACTACGCACAGAAATTTCCCAATTACAGGAGCAGCTAGCTGCTTTGCCGCCAGTGAATTTAAAAGCGATCGCTAAGACAGTATCCATTCCTCAATTCTGGATTGATTTATCAGAATCAGAGCGTCGGTTTTACTTTCGGGAGTTTATTCAAAAAATTGAAATCCTGCGTCAGGTAAAAGAATTGCAGCTGCAACTTGTGTTTATTTTTTAGGTAAGCTATCAGCTATCAGCTATCAGCTATCAGCTCTCAGCTCTCAGCTCTCAGCTCTCAGCTATCAGCTATCAGCTATCAGCTCTCAGCTCTCAGCTCTCAGCTCTCAGCTATCAGCTATCAGCTCTCAGCTATCAGCTATCAGCTATCAGCTATCAGCTATCAGCTATCAGCCAAAGGCCATGCTTGGCCTTTGGCCACGCTGCGCGAACGCGAATGGCTGACGGCTGACCGCTGACCGCACCTCAAGTAGCCTGCGCATAGCGCATATGCTTACTTTTTTAGGGTTGATCTTTTAGCCTAATATTGTCTAGTTTTTAGACTATAATTTGCCCAGCAATGGTGCTACTTATAGCTGGCACATTCAAGATATCATCAGTTGTACGCACCGACACATTACTCTTAGTTTAAGTAACGCCGTTTGGCGAGGCATCCTGTAAAGTTATCCAAAGATTAATTACATTAGCTTTCACTAAGCTAGTCCTGCTCAGGAATTTTTGTAAAATTAAATACAGAAAATAGTTAAAGTTTACCCATTGTCTGGGAAGATTTTGGCTCGAAGCAGTCTCAGCTAGGGTAGACGGGAATTTTTTTATCTTGATGACGAACTATGAAACTTTTAGAACCGCAGACCCAAAGCCCGACTTGGAACAGCTCCCCTAATCCCAACTTAGATCAGTCCCAAGATGCGTTCCAACCTGGGACTTGGGTACGTCTGTTAGAGCTACTTAACTAGTGAGGGGGTCTGGGGGAGCTATAAGTCCCCCACTATACACGGAGTGTTAGTGGTGGGATACATGGACTCCCCCAGCCAGACAGATAGAGAGGGTTCGACGCCCTCTCTATCTGTATTTACCATTGTCTTTTTCTGTGGTAAAATAAGATTATGTTAATGATGAACTATACATACAGGATTTACCCGAGCCAAGATCAACAACAGATCATCAAGGAA
>NZ_JAAHHC010000040.1:0-56241 GCF_010672265.1 Moorena sp. SIO3A2 | reverse complement strand
TGATAGCTGATAGCTGATAGCTGATAGCTGATAGCTGATAGCTGATAGCTGATAGCTGATAGCTGATAGCTGATAGCTGATAGCTGATAGCTGATAGCTGATAGCTGATAGCTGATAGCTGATAGCTAATAGCTGAATGCTTACGTTATTTTTTAACGTTTCTTGATCCAGATCAATTTAGAAAAAGAACCAGGAGTTGGGTCTGAGTTTTCGATTTAGGAGCAGTTTATTAAATTTTGTTAAGCACTATTGGCTTAAATCCACTAACATAGAACAGAATTAGAGAAAATGGCTAATTAGAGAAATTCAGAAAGTATCATGAAATACGGAATTGATATTGGTCACAACTTGCCCGCTGATACAGGAGCTCAAGGTATCAGAGTAGAAGATGAAATGACTAGGGACGTCGGAACGAGAGTAATTTCAAAATTGAGAGACTTGGGACATCAGGTAGTTGAATGCAAGCCTAAAAGTGCGAGTACTTTAGGCAGCTCGCTGCGGCAACGGTGCAATATTGCCAATGCTAATCGAGTTGATCAGTTTGTTTCAATTCATTTTAATGGGTTTAATGGCCAAGCTAATGGAACAGAAGTATTTGCGATTAGTAATACTGCCAAAAAAATTGCCCAGCCAGTTTTAGAAAAAATAGTCGAGTTGGGTTACTTCAATAGAAAGGTTAAAAATGGCTCTCATTTATATGTCCTCCGATATACCAATATGCCAGCAATTCTGATCGAAAGCTGCTTTTGTGATTCCCAAAAAGATATGGCACTCTACGATCCAGAAGCATTGGCTAATGCAATTGTTAAAGGATTAACTGGAGAAGAGCCACCAACTACTAAATCTTCCTCCGAAGATAATGTTCTAGAATTACAAAAAGCTCTCAATCGCTTAAAAATTAAAAGTCCTGCTGGTAAGCCATTAGTAGAAAATGGCTCCCTTGATCAGGCGACTATAGCAGCAATAAAAACATTTCAAGCTATTGTAGGAATTAACCAAACTGGAATTGGTGACTCGACCACATGGAAGACTATTAATCAGATTCTTGAGCAACCCATACTTAGACCTAATCATGCTGGAGGTACCACAGTAAAATATCTCCAACGTCGGGTGGGAACTCAGGCAGATGGTATTTTTGGTTCAGGCACCGCAAGTGCTGTGATCAGATTTCAGAAACAACAAGGTTTAACGGCTGATGGTATTGTTGGAGCACAAACTTGGAGTCAATTGATTGACTAGCAAGGCTTTGAGGGACGTTTAGCATTGAACAGGTGCGACCCGTGGCGAATTTAATTCGCTTACGGAAAGCGCACCTCAAGCAGTTGCCTCACGTCTCACCGTCTCACCCGATCGGGAAGTGTGAGATTAATGGGGGATAGGAATTATATTATAATAATTATATTACCTCAAGATAATACCAATATTACTCGTTATTAGTATAGTTTTCCGTTAATAGGATAAGATAGTCTAATGCTCCATATAATCGGGACAATTTATCAATCGTAAAATTCTCGATATTTTGAGTAAAAATGTCCCTTTGTAATCGTCCAAACTGCCATAAATTACCATCAGTAACTATGCCATAAACAGGACGTTGAACATCTTGATTGATTTTTTGGGAAGCTACCAACTCGGCAAGGCATTGCCCCCAACCTTGTTGAAAATCATTTTTCTTTGCTTCGATAAGCGATGCAGCGCGGTCTTGGGGGTTTCCCCCATGAGCGACTGCATCAAGAATAATAAGCAGTGGCTTTTCTAAAACCGTTTTCCCTAATTCCGATTTTGTCGAAAATATATAGTCAGGAGTCCCTGATAGAACTTGGTCATAGAAGATGCTTTTTTGAATCCAGAAAGAATAGATTTTATAGTATTTTTTATAGAGTTCTCGCAACAATGGTGAAATGATAATTTCACTCCGGGAGGCTTCCGAGCTGAATACATCTATTGTTTCTTTATAAAACTCTAGGTCTTTCAAGAAAATTTCGGGTGGGTCAGTGTCTTGAGAAACGATAAAAGTTCCCTCTTCGTATTTAATTTGATAGTGTTTCTGTACATCAGCTATAGTTTTAAAGTCACTGAATGCCATAGTTAATCAGTCTCCTGATTGCGTCTAATTATATTTTAGAGACCAAACTATTTCGTTTTGAGATTGGAACAGATGTGCGGCTTAGCTAAGAGACTGTTGATAAAGAAAATTATAAAGTATATCTTAGAGGATATCTGAAAAGTTTTTTGATACTGAATTTTGCCCCCCTAGCCCCCCAACTTTGGGGGGAACAAGAGTCAATTTGCTTCTAAAAGTCCCCCAAAATTGGGGGACCAACGGGGGCTTGGATGTAGCAAATGAGACTTCTCAGACAACCTCTTAAGACGGCGATTATTCGCTGACTGTCATAGCACTTACGAAGTATAAAGTGCGATCGCTCTTAACGGTCAATAATAAGTATAAATACTTACCAATTACCGAAAATCAAGATTTGACTACAATTTAACCGTAAGCATTCACCAGTCAGCAGTCAGCTTATGCGCGTAGCCCATAGGCTGACCGCTGATAGCTGACTGGTTATAACTGGTAAATTATAACTGATAACTGATAGCTGATAACTGATAGCTGATAGCTAATAGCTTACAAATTAACTTATGAAAAAATCGATATTCAAAGAAAACCGCAAGTATACATTTAGTGACTATTTTGCGATGACCAATCCCACTGAGGAAATTGTTGGTGAGTTTGGTTACTCCTTTGGCATTGAATTAATTGACCTGCCTAAGTCTAGCAACTATGACCTAGATATCATTCAACAGCTCAACCATACTTACTACACCATTATTCCTAAAATCAGCCTTACCTCGGAAATTGCTAAACGGGAATTTCTGATTGCCCCACTAATCCTAGAAATTGCAAAGCTGCTCCCAGTTAAAGTCAATGTTGAGTATCCCCTAGACATTAACGATCAGCTAGGGGGAGCGCTAGACTACTTATTAAAAACTAGCCAAAATCTGATTATTATAGAAGCAAAAAAGAAAGATATTGATAGTGGCTTCAACCAGTTAGCAGCCGAACTAATTGCTTTAGATAAGTACGAAGATAGCGAATCTATTGAAATTATTTATGGTGCTGTGACTCTGGGGGATATTTGGAAATTTGGAACCCTTGATAGGAAACGGAAGCACATTGCCAAAACTATTCAAAGTCAGACTATTCCTAGAGATACAGAAGAAATATTCTCCATTTTGATTGGAATACTGAGCTTAAAACCAGACCAGACTTCAAATAAGCGGTAACCTATAATCTATAACCTGCAACCTATGGTCAATCGGGAGTAACGGATAATGATTATTGTCATTGACAACTACGACAGCTTTACCTACAACTTAGTCCAATACCTAGGAGAATTGGGTACCCAATTACCTGTGGGATCAGAGATTCAGGTCTATCGCAATGATAAAATTGATATACAGAAAATCCGCGACCTCAACCCAGATGGGGTCGTGATTTCTCCAGGGCCAGGACGCCCTGAAGATGCTGGGATATCAAGTGCTATCTACAGCAATTTGGGGTCAACTCTACCCATTCTAGGGGTTTGCTTGGGTCATCAAGCCTTGGGTCAGGTATTTGGCGGGAAAATTGTTTCGGCACCAGTATTGATGCATGGCAAAACCTCAGAAATTCATCACACTGGGGTTGGGGTTTTTCGGGGATTACCCAATCCTTTCATAGCGACTCGATACCATAGCTTAGTGATTGACCGTAGCTGCTGTCCTGATGTCTTGGAAATTACGGCTTGGGTAGATGATGGCACAATTATGGGAGTTAGACATCGGAACTATCCCCAGCTCGAAGGCGTCCAATTTCATCCAGAGAGTATTTTGACCTCTTCTGGTAAGCAACTTCTAAAAAACTTCTTAGAATCGCTGCCAGCATCTGCTACTCTCTCTATATCTCCCTGAAAATAAACTTGTTTCCAACAAACCATGAAACGGCGACAGTTGATGCGCTATGTCAGTGCGGGTGTACTCACAACTCTTTCAACCGGCTTAGCTTCTGGACTCAGTTCTTACCAAGCACAGCCATCACGCAATGTATTGACAGTAAAGTGGCTTGGTCATACCTGCTTTTTATTTACTGGGGGTGGTGTGCGAGTTTTAGTCAACCCATTCCAAACCATTGGGTGTACCGCTAAATACAACTCACCAAAAGTAGAGGCAGATTTAGTCCTAATCAGTAGCCTACTACTAGATGAAGGAGCAGCGGAAGGCATACCGGGCAGTCCCCGGCTCCTCTTTGAACCGGGTATTTTTCAAGCAAATGGGCTAAAATTCGAGGGAATTAGTATTCCTCACGACCGAGTCGGTGGACGTCGCTTTGGTAATAATGTTGCTTGGAAATGGACTCAAAACGGTATCAATATTCTACATCTGGGAGGAGCAGCAGCCCCTCTAGATATTGAGCAGAAAATTCTGATCGGGCGTCCTGATTTAGCGTTAATTCCAGTGGGAGGGGGACCGAAAGCCTACAACCCTCAAGAAGCTAAACAGGCATTTGATTTCCTTAAGGCAAAGATAATGATTCCTACTCATTTCCGAACCAAGGCGGCTGATGCCGAACAGTGTGATATTTTACCAGTGGAGGAGTTCTTAACATTGATGAAGGACACACCCATACGCCGTGCCAAAAACGATACCATTAGGATTAGCTCAGGGGATTTATCCCAGGATGGGTCAGTGATTCAACTAATGAGTTACAACTACAACTTCTAAATGCCCTTGCCTAGCCCCTTACCCAGACTGCAACCGCCTTTCTGGACTGGTGGAGTGGCGCTTGTAGCCATGATTTTCTGGATTGAAACCCTACGGCAGTTTGGGTTTATTGTTCCAACTCCGTTTATACTTCTTATCTTTGCTGTTGCCCTAACTGCCAGTATCGACGGATTACTTGCTGGAGTTACCAGTGCCACAGTATGGGCAATTTACCTGATCTATGCCTCTGCTGTTCACTTTGGTCCACCGAGTTTAACCGGGGGTTCAGTAGAGGTCAGTTTGGGGATTCTAGTGGTGGTCTTACTGGCTGTGCGGCTCGGCTGGATCAAAGACCAGAACCAGAAGCTGATCAAAAAGTTGCGACAAGCCAGCCTTGAGCTAGAACGACGGATTGAACAACGCACTGCTGAACTCTTAACTGCTAATTCTAGACTAGCCAAGGAGATTCGCGGACGCATTCTGGCTCAAGAGGCACTCGGAAAAAACGAATTGGCATTACAGTTAAGCCACAATCGACTCGAAAGTATCGAAAGTATTTTGAGTTCCCTAGAGGATGTGGTTTGGTCCGTGCGCCCCCAAACTTCCAAACTGCTTTACCTCAACTCCGCTGTTGACAATCTTTATGGTTATAGCATATCCGATTTTTTAGCTAACTCAAATATTTGGCTAGAGGTAATCCACCCAGAAGACCGAGAACGAGTTCAGCAGAAGCGAAATTTTATCAACAATAAATCATTGCCGTTGTCACCCCAATCACTCCTGGCAATTGACGGTATTGACTTAGAATATCGCATCGTGCGCTCTGATGGGCAGGTGCGCTGGATTCGTGATCACGTCCAAATTCACACCGATGCCCATGGTATCCCCATACGCATTGATGGTATTGTCACTGACATTACCAAAGCCAAGCAAGTCGAGAAAGCTTTGGGAGAGAGTCAGCGAAAATTCCAAGCCATCTTTGACCAGACCAGCCAATTTACTTGGCTGCTGCAACCAGATGGTACCTTGCTCGAAGCCAACCAAACCGCCCTTGACTTTAGCGGATTAACTCCGTCAGAGATTGTGGGTAAGCCCTTCTGGCAAATCCAATGGTGGACAAAGTCTACTCAAATCGAAAATCCTTTAAAAAATGCGATCGCGAGAGCAGCCACCGGTGAGTTTGTCCGTTATCAAGGGTCGGTGCTAGGGTTACAGGGTCAAGTGCTCACGATGGAGTTTTCCGTGAAACCGTTGCGGGATGAGAACGGAAATATAGTGTTGTTAATCCTAGAAGGTCGAGATATTAGCGATCGCATCAGAGCAGAAGCAGCAACTCTAGAGGCCCAAAACAAGGACATACTGCTTAAAGAGATTCACCATCGGGTCAAGAACAATTTACAAATTGTCTCAGGAATCCTTTACCTCCAATCTCGATATATAGATGATGAAAGTATCCTGGAGATCATCTGTGAAAGCCGCAACCGTCTCCAAGTCATGGCCTTAATCCATGAGAAATTGTATGGCTCTAAGAACCTGAGCCAGCTTGACTTCGAAGATTATATTCAATCTCTGACTAAGGACTTATTAAGATCTTACACCTGTAGTAATCATCCCCCTAGGATTAAGGTTAATTTTGTTAAGAAATTTCTGGACATCGACAGGGCCATTCCCTGTGGTTTAATTATTAATGAATTAGTCTCCAATGCCCTCAAACACGCTTTTCCAGAAGTAGATGGCGGTGAAATTATTGTTGACTTTAAGTGCCGTGAGGATAACTATTTTGAACTGATGGTCAGTGACAATGGTCTTGGCATCCGAGAAGGTATAGATTTAGCAAACCCCAAGACCCTAGGGCTACGCTTAGTCCATACCCTAGCCACTAAGCAACTCAAAGGTGAGCTTGAGTTAGATACAAGTCATGGTGTTATGTTTAAAATTAAATTTTCATAAAGTTTAAACAAGTTTAAACAAGCTTAAAGCATTAGGAAATTTTTCAAGACCCACCCTCGAATTGTGATATAGAACTATCAGGTTGTGAGGCAGTTAACTAACTGGCAGCACAGAACCAAAGCAAAAATTATTAAGTAGGGAGAACACACTGGCTTGCTTCAAAGTTAAGACAAGGGACAACCCAAGGTAACTTAAAAAGCAATTCCATAACTAGGAAATGTCACAAATAAACATCTTAGTGGTTGAAGATGAAGCGATCACAGCTGAAGTTATTGCTGAACAGCTCATACAGTTGGGATACACAGTAACCGATAGCGTCACCTCTGGTACGGGCGCTATCAGCAGCACTGCCAATAACCAGCCTGATTTAGTCCTGATGGATATTACCTTAGATCCAAACGATATAGATGGCATAACTGCTGCTCAGCGCATCCGAGAGCAATTCCAGATTCCAGTAGTCTATTTGACAGCCCACTCTGATGAGAGTACCATAGCCCGAGCTAAGAGGACAGCACCGTTCGGGTATCTGATCAAACCATTTAACGAACGGGAATTGCGGGTAGCGATTGAAACGGCCCTCTATAGGCACCAGCTGGAAAAAGAGTTAGTCAAACAGCAGGATCTGCTAGCCACAATACTCAGCTCCACTAATGATGCTGTGATCGCTACCAATGAAACAGGAGCAATCACCTACATGAACCCAGCAGCTGCAACCCTCACTGGCTGGACAGTAGCAGAAGCTTCTGGGCAAAGCATTACAGATGTGATTCAAATTGTAGACGAACTCACTGATACCCCACTCCAGAACCCAGTCATGGAAGTGCTTCAGGAAGAAAGGGTCATTTTTGTGGATCAGGGCATAGGTTTGATTGCCAAAGACGGTAGCAAGATCTCCGTGGGAGATAGTGCTTCCCCGATTACAGAAGAAGATGGTACCATCAAGGGTGTAGTTCTTGTGCTGTGGAATATCAGGGAACAGCAACAACCAGAATTATTGGCAGTAGAAAGATCAAAATTGCCAGCCAAAGCTGCCGCTAGCCGACAAGCTGAAGCTCAAGTGGGTCAAATATTGTCTGCAGTACAAGAACTAGGGGAACTGAAATCTGACCTAATCGCTAGGATTTCCCATGAGTTTCGCACTCCCCTATCGATTATCCTAACTGCTGCTGAAGTCCTGCAAAAATACGGTTCCAAGTTGTCACCGCACAAAAAAGAAAGAAACTTGTATCGGATTCAATCATCAGTGATGCGAATGACTCGAATTATGGAGGATGTTCTGACCTTAAGCAAGGCTGAATCCGGTGAACTCCAGCTCAACTGTGTGCCCGTAGATGTGGTTGAATTCTGCCGCAGTTTAGTCGAAGAGCAGCAAATCATTGTGGGAAAGCGCTATACTATTGAGTTATTTGCTCAGGATTACCCTGGCCTAGTTGAGCTGGATGAACAAATCCTACGGCAAATTTTGAGCAATTTGCTGACCTTAGCAACTCATTACTCCTTGAAGGGTAGTATGATTGCTTTGGAAATTTTTTGTGAAGATAACCAAATTGTGTTCCAGGTAAAAGACCAAGGCAGTGGGATTGTGCCCGAAGGTCAGGGACAATTATTTGAAGCGTTCTTCCGAGCTAGTAATATTGGTTCTATGTATTCTTCAGGAATGGGGCTAGGCATGATCCGCAAGTTTGTGGATTTGCATCGTGGTCAAATTACCTTAACTAGTCAAGTCGGAGTTGGTACAACCTATACGGTAAAATTGCCATTAACCAGTTCTATATAGGTGGGCTTGGGCTAAAAAGAAATATAGCAAACAACTAACCAATAACTAAGGATGATTCCACAAACCGAATATAAAGAGCGTCGTGAACAGTTGATGAGTAAGATTGGCAACGGGACCGCAATCTTTCGGAGCGCCCCGGTTGCCATTATGCATAATACTGTGGAATACAATTTCCGACAGGATAGCGATTTTTTTTACTTGACCGGTTTCAATGAACCAGAAGCAGTAATTGTACTAGCGCCCCATCACGAAGAACACCGATTTGTCCTGTTTGTGCAACCGAAAGAACCAGAGAAAGAAGTCTGGACAGGCTATCGGACAGGTGTGGAAGCAGCAAAAGAACAATTTGGAGCGGATGAGACCTATCCGATTACTGAGTTGAATGAGAAGTTACCTCAGTATTTAAAAAAGGCCGATCGAATTTATTACCACTTGGGACGGGATAAACCTTTCAATGATACCATCCTGAAACACTGGCAAAGGTTGATGGGACTTTATCCCAAAAACGGAACCGGACCGATGGCTCTCGAATCGACTAACTTAATTCTCTATGGGATGCGCCGGGTTAAGAGTACTACGGAATTGAAGTTGATGCGTCAAGCTATAGAAATCTCTGTGGACGCCCATAACCATGCTAGAGCATTTACTCAACCTGGACGTTATGAATATGAAGTGCAGGCAGAGCTAGAACATGATTTTCGGCGACGAGGTGCCATCGGACCGGCTTACCCGAGCATAGTAGCATCTGGGGCCAATAGCTGCGTCCTACACTATACCGAGAACAATCGACAGATGCAAGACGGGGATTTACTACTGATTGATGCTGGTTGTTCTTATGGGTATTATAACGCTGATATTACTCGGACATTTCCAGTGGGTGGTAAGTTTACCCCAGAGCAGAAAATTCTGTATGAGCTGGTCTTGAAGGCACAGTTGAATGCGATCGCACAAGTTAAACCAGGGAATCCCTTTAATCAGTTTCATGACACGGCTGTGAAAATCCTGGTGGAAGGGTTAATCGATTTGGGACTCCTGGCCGGTGATAGTGAGGAAATTATTAAAGAGAAGAAATATAAACATCTATATATGCACCGCACCGGTCACTGGCTGGGATTGGATGTCCATGACAGTGGAGGGTACAAACAGGGGGAGAACTGGCATATTTTTCAGCCCGGTAATGTAGTAACAGTAGAACCAGGACTTTATATTGGTCCTGATACTGAGCCTTTGGAAGGTCAGCCAGCTATTGATCAGCGCTGGCGCGGGATTGGGATTCGGATTGAGGATGATGTGTTAGTGACTGAGTCAGGGAATGAAGTCTTGACTGCTGGTGTGCCCAAATCCGTAGAGGAGCTAGAGACTTAAGCGATTACAAGCTTTTTCATTCCCGATTCCCGATTCCCGATTCCCGATTCCCGATTCCCTGTTCCCGATTCCCGATTCCCGATTCCCGATTCCCGATTCCCGATTCCCGATTCCCGATTCCCTGGGTGCAGCGCTATAGCTACCATTTTAAAAAACAATGGACAATGTGAATGATTCTTTATCTCGGCAAGAGTCAAAGTTTCAGCAACTACAGCACCAATTACGCGATCGCTGGCAGAGTAGTGATCAATTTGACCAAGACGACCACGATATTCTGGTAGTACCTTCTGTCAGTGTTGACCAACGGGAACTGCTGAAAGTTGAGGGTTTTTTCCACTACGAAGAACGGTTATTATTTTCCCTAATTCGTCTGCGCAACCCTTACACACGGTTAATTTATGTTACCGCTGTGCCGTTGCCACCGATTGTGATTGATTACTACTTGCAGCTTCTGCCAGGAATTCCCTTTTCCCATGCACGCGATCGCTTACTGCTGTTTTCCACCTATGATGCTTCCCTCAAGCCACTTAGCCAAAAGATTCTAGAACGTCCCCGCTTGATGAAGCGGATTCGTCAAGCCTTACGTCCAGGAAAGTCTTACATGTCTTGTTACAACTCTACTAATCTAGAGCGCGAGATATCCTTAAAATTGAACTTACCCCTACTTGCCCCAGACCCAGATTTGCTTTATTGGGGTACCAAGAGCGGTAGTCGGCAAATTTTTGCTGACAGTGGTGTCCCCCATCCCGACGGCAGTGAGTTAGTCTGGACCGTTGATGATTTAGTCGAAGCAACAGCGCAGTTATGGCACAGGCAACCGCAACTGAACAAGATTGTGATTAAACTCAACGAAGGGTTTTCTGGGGAGGGCAATGCTATCTTGGACTTGAAACCACTATCGGAGGTAGGTCCGGGAAATGTTTCCCATACTCAAACAGTAGCGGCTTTGAAAGAAAAGATCGTAAATTTGAGATTTCAAGCTAGTGGGGAAACCTGGGAGAGTTATAGCAGTCGGATACCGCAGTTAGGGGCAATTGCCGAAGCCTTTATTGACGGAGAAAAAAAGCGATCGCCTAGCGTTCAGGCTTATATTACCCCCCATGGCGAGGTCAAGATTCTCTCGACTCACGATCAAATTCTCGGCGGACCAGACGGTCAGATTTATTTAGGTTGTCGATTTCCCGCTGATCCAGGTTATCGCCTACAATTGCAAGATTTGGGACTACGAGTCGGTCAGACCTTAGCGAAAAAAGGAGCAATAGAGCGTTACGGTGTAGATTTTGTTGCGGTTCATCAGCCCGATCGGGATACCTGGGACTTACAAGCCATTGAAATCAACCTGCGCAAAGGCGGTACAACCCATCCCTTTATGACCCTGAAATTCATGACCAATGGTCGCTATGACCTCTCCACTGGTCTTTTTTGCTCTCAAGAGGGTCAACCAAAGCACTATATTGCCACGGACAATTTACAAAAAGATAGTTACAAAGGGTTAATGCCCAATGACTTGATGGATATTATTGCCTACCATCAACTCCATTTTGATAGCAGCACCAAAACTGGCACTGTATTTCACTTAATAGGCACACTCTCTGAATTTGGCAAACTAGGGTTAACTAGCATTGGAGATTCTCCCCAACAAGCAGAAGAAATATATAACCAGGTTGTGAGGGTACTGGATCTAGAAACTAAATCTGACCAGGATGCCAATATCCCAGTTTCCCATCCCAGTATTCCGATTGCTTGGAATAGATAGTAAAGGGAATAGTAGAATTAAGAATGTAGAATTAAAAATGTAGAATTTAGAATTAAAAATTGAGAATGGAGAAGTTTAGGGACTTGCATGTAAAAAAAATACCAATTAAAGTAGGGTGGGCAAAGTTCTCTTATCTAGAAGACTCATTTGAACCAAAATATTTTTGCCCACCCTACAAGCTAAAATCTGGTATTTTATTTTTTGGCTACTCCCCTAGGTGCTAACTTAGCAATTATGACAGACAAACTTCAACATGTTATATTTTTTTAATTCTTAATTCTGAATTATTAATTCTACATTCTCAATTCTTAATTCAAAATATCTTTGCCGTATGGGTTAGTGGATCAAACTCAAATCGCTGGTCGTAGTTGGTTTCTCCATAAATATTAAAGGTAATTGTTGGTTCATCTCCCATTGCTTCCACACTATGGATTGCATCAGAGGTAAAACTAATAATATCTCCAGGGAATAAGATTTTTTCCCCAACTTGTTCGATGCGATCGCGAAAGTCTGGGTCATCAGTACGCCGCCAAAAGGTGTTTTTTTCTTGCCCACTGATCACCGCTACTACTCCCCATGTACCATGGTTGTGAATCGGAGAAACTTTTCCAGGTAGCCAGACTACATTTTGGACAGTTAAGGGATAATTGATTTCATCATAAATCATTTGCACCGACCAGCCTGGGTCAGGGTTAGGTTCAAGATATTCACCCTGTAGCCAGTAGGAACTAGTGAGTAAACGACGTACCAAGGGACGAATGACTTGGAGCAGTTGGCGCTCATCGTTAATCTGATCGAGACTATCCTCTAGGTCAGTCAGAAACCGATAGAGTCGATAGGGTTTGGTTGACCATTCCCAGTCACTAGGTATTTCACAAGCTTCACAGTTGCCTTGATTCGTCACTAACCAATCACTACTTTCCATACAGTTTACCTAAGCGAGGTTTTCGAGAGATATTTTGTAAGCATTTAGCTATCAGCTATCAGGTTTTAGGTTTTAGGTTTCAGGTTTTAGGTTTCAGCTCTCAGCTCTCAGCTCTCAGCTCTCAGCTCTCAGCTCTCAGCTCTCAGCTCTCAGCTTATGCACATAAGCTGACGATGTTTTTAAGTTACATTTCAATTTACATTTGAATTTACGAAAAAAAGCAATCACAAAATTACCCTTGCTTCAGGAGACAGGGCTGTTTTAAAGTCTGACTGAAATTTGACTGCTGGGAAAGCAGCTAAATCGCTACTAGTCATTTCTCAGCTCTTCCTCAGTCATCTCTCAGGTTTCATTCAGTTTCAAGCAATTCATTTTAAGCCATTTCAATTATTACTCATGTACAATGCAGATAAAAATTAACCTTCATTACAGCAAAGGAGGGAATTGCCATGAAGATTAAGTATTTTGCTACTATCGCTGCTGCCTCAATTGTCACTCTAGGACTGGTAACATCCTGTGGTGGTGGTCCCGCAACCAATACTGCTCCTGGTGAGAGTACTACAGAGCAAGGCAATCCTTGTGCGGGTAAAAAGAATCCTTGTGCGGGTAAAAAGAATCCTTGTGCTGGCAAAAAGAATCCTTGTGCAAGTAAAAAGAATCCTTGTGCCGGTAAATAAGCTTCCTTAACCATTTCCACGGATGATCACTTGCAGGTAGTATGCCCAGGGCATACTACCTGGGCATACTACCTGGGCATACTAGCAGATTACTTAATTGCTGCCTCGCGCTATGTCTGTGCCAGCCGCCTTTCCCTTTACCTGTAGGGCTTCTATGGGATCTGATCATCATCAGTTTGATCATAAGTTTTACCGTTTGTAATATGACAGCTTGTCATATAATTGAACCGTTGACAGTCATGGTTCAATTTTTTTATGAAAAACATAGCATTGAAAAAGCTACTATCACTCCTGGTGGTAACGGTCTGTATCTTAACCTTTACCTATGGTTGCGGTGGCGCAACTACAGCTACTGTTCCTCCAGAAACCACACCTGCCCCAGCTGCTGAAGTTGCCCAAGAGGCCGAATCCCCAGCGGAAACCACTGAGGTGGCTGAAGAAGAACCCGCCCCAGCCGAAGCTACTGAGGTGGCTGAAGAAGAACCCGCCCCAGCCGAAGCTACTGAGGTGGCTGAAGAAGAACCCGCCCCAGCCGAAGCTACTGAGGTGGCTGAAGAAGAACCCACGACCGCTGAACCCACCGAGGTCGCTGAAGCACCTGAGCCTGCTGCTGCAGCTGGTCCAGAAACTCACACTGTAAAAATGGGTACAGACAGTGGGCAACTAAAATTTGAACCAAGTTCTCTTACCATCAAAGCGGGGGAAACTGTCAAGTGGGTGATGAACAACATTGGTCCTCATAATGTTGTTTTTGAGGACGCCCCATCTCTGACTCACAAAAACATGTTGATGGCTAAGGGTTCTTCCTATACATCTACCTTTGATGAGCCTGGTAAATACTCCTACTACTGTGCCCCCCACCGTGGTGCTGGCATGACAGGCGAAATCATTGTTGAAGCTGGATCATAGTAGCACTAGGACTAGGGCTGTTGATCGAGACTTCCAGCAATGTGAAAACCACACAGCTTTTGCTGTGTGGCTCCAATGGGCGTAACCTAATAGACGATCCAGTAACACCCGTCGGAAAATTAGTAGTTACTAGTTTTTGCTACTAACTACCAGAAGATTAACCATTCTAAGACTTAAGCGATCGCAAATCGTGGTAGTTTAGTTAACTTAAATCAAGACTTACCCAGCAACTATAACCCTAGGGTATGACGTAAGGGCGCACAGTGTGCGCCCTTACTGCGCTTCAAGTCAGGAATAAAGAAGTTTGACAGCTTGTCTTTTGACGGAAAGAAAAACATGATCTGACAATCCTGTATGGACTAGCCCACTTGTTTTTTTTAATCTCATGAGACAAATTGCATTGAAAAAGCTATTATCACTGGTTGTGGTAACGGTCTGTGTGTTGACCTTGACCTATGGTTGCGGTGGCGCAACTACAGCTACTGTTCCTCCAGAAACCACACCTGCCCCAACTGCTGCAGTTACCGAAACCGTGGAATCCCCAGCGGAACCCACTGAGGTGGCTGAGGAAGAAACTACTCCTGCTGAACCTACTGAGGTAGCAGAGGAAGAAACTACTCCTGCTGAACCTACTGAGGTAGCAGAGGAAGAAACTACTCCTGCTGAACCTACCGAAGTAGCAGAGGAAGAAACTACTCCTGCTGAAACTACTGAGGTAGCTGTAGCACCTGAGCCTGTTGCTCCCGCTGAACCAGAAGCAGTAGCAGAGGAAGAAACTACTCCTGCTGAACCTGTCGAAGTAGCTGCAGCCATAGATCCAGCAGCCCTAGCTAAATCAGCACAAGTCTTCGCAGGTAACTGTGCCAGTTGTCATGCGGGTGGCAAGAATTTAATCAATGCCCAAAAAACTCTGAAAAAGGATGCCCTTGAGAAGTATGGCATGTACTCTAAGGACAAGATCGTTTACCAGATCACCAATGGTAAGCCCCCCATGCCAGCCTTCAAAGGTCGCCTAAAACCGGATGTGATTACAGCCCTTGCTGATTATGTGTTGTATCAAGCTGACAATGGTTGGCAGTAGATTGATACAATCGGGTTTATAAACGATTTGTAAAAATCAATCAACCCAAAACATTTGTAGTTAAGGGATTCTGTCTAAGTAATAATTCACAACCTATTTAGAATTCCTAGATTACTAAAGGAATTGAAAGTTTAAGTTAGTGGTTAGTAGTTAGTTGTTGGTGGTAATTTCATTAGCAACTGGCTGCTGACCACTAATTATTTTTTATAGCGCTGCGGTATATAGCGGTTTTCAATTTTGTGAGGTACAGAGTTTCTGGTTTTAGGGAACAGGGAATAGGGAATAGGGAATAGGGAATAGGGAAGAGAGAAGAGGAAACAGGGCAAAAATTATGTGTACCTCATTAGGATGACAACCGCTATAATTTTATATTTTATTAAGTTTTATCGGTCACCAATTGTGATATTGGCCAGACAATTTGTGATAGAATAATAGACAAGTGTATCAAACCGGCTTCTAATCGAAACTCTCCTGTTTTGGTTTTCCTCCGCAAGTCTGATCCCGAAGCCAGGGTCAATGCATCTAAATTAATCACCAAAAATATTCTCAGTATCAATCCTCTCAGTATGAATATTGAGAGGATAAATCTTAGAGGCAGTAGAGATTGCAAAATCAGACTGGTTTCCCCTGCTATAGCAACTAATGACTATAGCCGTTCTCATAGTAATTAAGGTACACAATATTTTTCTCTATTCCCTACTCCCTACTCCCTACTCCCTATTCCCTATTCCCTATTCCCTTTAATAACTGCTATCAAATTAATGAAAGCTCAAGAAGTTATCAGAAAATATGCCCAAGGAGAAAGAGATTTCCGCAGGAAAAATCTCAGAGGTCAGTGTTTCCAAGGGATAGACCTTTCCGGGGCAGATTTTAGTGACGCTGATATTACAAGCGCAAACTTTAAGAATGCCATTCTAACCGGAACTAAGTTCTGTCATGTCAAGGCTGGATTAAAAAAACGGTGGGAAATTGTTCTGGTTTTTGTTTCATGGATAGCGTCAGGACTATCAGGAACTGCCTATCTATATAGTGGAGTGTTATTAGCATTACTATTTGAGTCTTTCAATAAATCTGAAATACTTATCTTTCTTGCTATAGCTATATTTATTTTATTTATTCTTATTCTTCCTCAAGAGATCACAACAACCTTCTGCCAAGCAACTAGTATCGTACTCGCAGCAGCATCTAGTGATGAATATTTGCTCTTTGCTTTGCCCTTCGCCTTTGTCTTAATCTTTGTGTCATTGCTGAATCAAGGAATGAACAGGAGTGGGGTGAGCAGCATGGCCACCGCCAAAGATCAGGAAGGGGAAAGAACCCGATTCCACACAACTCTTAAAATCATTCCATTATTAAGCAATACCTTGGCCTTGCCCTTGGCCTTGCCCTTGGCCTTGCCCTTGGCCTTGGCAGGAGCCTTGGCCGGACAGCTAGGGTTGAACGTAGCGTTAGGCTTTGTTGTAGTGGTCTACTGCGCAGCCATAGCCTTATCCGGAGCGGGAGCCTTGGCCGTAGCTTTAGGCGGAGTCTTCACCTTACTTGGTGCTTACCTGGGCTGGCGTGCTTTCAAAGGAAACCTCAAAGATAGCTGGATTCGCAATAAAGCGATCGCATTTGCTGCTACAGGAGGTACAAGTTTTTACAATGCTGACCTAACCGATGCTGCTTTTACCGGAGCTATCCTCAAAAGTACAGACTTAAGAAAGGCTAATCTCACTCGTACCTGTTGGCGAAATACGATTCAACTTGATCAAGCTAGACTCGACTGGACTATCTTAGCTAATCCGGCTGTTAGAGAATTATTAGTTACTGGTAATGGTGAAAATAAGTCTTATCGGAATTGTAATCTCAGAGGAGCTAATCTAAATTACGCTAATCTCAAAGAGGCTAATCTTAATCAAGCTACGTTGCGAGGCGCTAATTTAGAATGGGCTAATTTAGCTAAAGCTCACGCAACTGGTACTGATTTTACTGATGCTTATTTGACTGGAGCTTGTTTAAAAGCATGGTATATTGACTCAACAACTAGGTTAACTAATGTTGATTGTAAGTATGTCTTTTTTAATGTTGATTGTCAGCTTAAAAAGCTCGATAGCAAAGGGAACAGGGAGCAGGGAGCAGGGAACAGGGAACAGGGAGTAGCGATGCAGCGCGGTCTTGTGGGTTCCCCTCATGAGCGACTGCATCAAGACGGGAGTAGGGAGCAGGGAACAAACATTAATACAATTAATTTAGAATTGCTACATAACAAAAGTATTAATGCTTTTAATGTTATTCTGCATAATCGTATTAATCTAGAAGCATTTCGTCAAGCTTTTCAAGACCTAATGGCGGAAAATCATGAAATTACTGGTGATTCGATTCAAGCAGTTGAACATCAAGGTAATGATATTTTACTTACCTTAGTAGTTCCAGAAGCAACTGATAAAGGTAAGGTGGAAAAACAATTTTTAGAACGTTATCAAGCTAAGTTGGAAGCAGGGAAACAAGCTGCTCTTATAGAGGGTAAATTAGCAGCTGAAACTCCCCTGGTTGAGAATCTTAGTGAACTGATTAGATTTATTACCACTGGTTTTCCCAGTAAGCAGTCATCTAATCCGATTAAACAGTCATCCAATCCAATTAAAATTAAGTTCTGGTGGCCTAACAAAAAATAGTAGACTTCGCGGCAGTTGTCGGGAACAGGGAATCGGGAATCGGGAATCGGGAATCGGGAATCGGGAATAGTGGAAAAGCAGTTAACTTTAACAGGTTTACCCCATCTCCCCATCTCCCTATCTCCCCATCTCCCCACACTCCCGATTCCCCTGAGCACAAACCCCTAAGATTCAGATTCGTCTTGGTCTATTGGCAGACTGACATCAAAAAAAATCAAAAATTTCCCATCGGGCATCAACTGTTTCATAGCCTGAGAATAGCTTTTGGCATCGGAAAGATTGTCAAACCGAGCGAAAACTAGTGGTGGCATCGGTGGCAATAGCCGAATCATGACCCATCCGTATAGGCGTTGACTATAGCACATAATATAAGTTGTCTCCTGTAAATGGGGATCAAGAGCCAGCCCGACCCGCTTGAACATGTCCGGGCTGGCTCTTCCGTGGAATTTATTCTCCACACTTTTAGTTTACCACAAAAAATATTATATTATAGCATATTTTGAAAAAATTTGTAACAAACTTGTTAGGGAGTCCGGAATCGGGAGTGTGGGAGGTGTGGGAAGTGTGGGAGGTATGGTGATTGTGGGAGGTATGGCGATTGTGGGAGGTATAGGGCGGGGGCGCAGGGTGGGGCTATAATTTTAGATTATATTAAGTTTTGTTGGTCAGGATTTGTGATACCGTCTTGGTAGTCGTTAGTAACAAAATCTTAATCACCTATAGCGAACCGGTGTCTGATTGAAACTGCCCTCCTGCGGTTTTCCTTAGGGATTCTGACCGCAAAGGCATAGCAAACCCATCTTAATTAATAAGCAAAAATCCTCTATATCAAAGGCAACAGGGAGTAGGAAGTAGGGAGTAAAAATTATCACAATTGCTAAAGCGATTGCTATAAGTATCAATAGTTAGAGGATGAATCTTATATCCAGTAGGGATTTAAAAATAATACTGATTTATCCTGGTCTAGTAACTAATGACTATAGCCCTTATCATAGTAATTAAAATCTACAAGCAAGATTTATTCCCGACTCCCGACTCCCGACTCCCGACTCCCGACTCCCTAATTTATAGCTCACCCAATTAATAACTCCTATAAATGCTAATGAAAGCTCAAACAATTCTGGCAAGATATGCCCAAGGAGAAAGGGATTTCCGCAGGGAAAATCTCAGGGGTCAGTCATTCCAAGGGAGAGACCTCTCTGGAGCGGATTTTAGTAAAGCTGATATTAGAGGAGCTAACTTTAAGAATACTATTCTAACCGGAACTAAGTTCCGTCAGGCCAAGGCTGGATTACAAAGATCCTGGTCAATTGTTATTCTATTGGTTTCATCGATAGCGTTAATACTATCAGCAATTGTATCATTTTATGGTGGGTGTTATGCAGCATTCATCGTTAACGATGTCCAGGGAGCAAACCTAATCTTTGGCTGGATAGCGTTGGTGGCAATAATTGTTTTATTTGTTGTTATCCTTGGTCAAGGTATTCAAACAGTCCAAGGCTTAGTCGTAGGCTTGGTCTTTGCCTTTGCCGTAGCTGTTGCTGTCGCTGGAGCCTTTGGCTTAGCCTTCCCCTTCGCCCTAGCCTTTGCTTTAGGCTTACCCTTGGTCATAGCCCTAGCCGTAGCTACAACTGGAGCGGGATCGGGAGTCTTGGATGGTGTCTTAGTAGGAGTCTTAGGCTTGTTGGTAGCGGTAGGTGCAGCTGTAGCTGGAGTCTTTGCTGTACAGCAGTCAGCCTTGACCTTTTCCAGAACAGGAGCCTTGGGCTTCGAGGTCGCCTCTGCCATAGGTGGAACCTTAGCTTTCCTGTTGTCTTTACTTGGTTCTTACCTGGGCTGGGAAGCTCTCAACCAAGACCCTAAACATGCCTGGATTCGCACTATTGCGATCGCATTTGCAGCTACAGGGGGTACTAGTTTTTACAACGCTGACCTAACCGATGCTGACTTTACCGGAGCTACCCTCAAAAGTACAGATTTAAGAAAGGCTAATCTTACTGGTATTTGTTTGGATAATACTAGTGAACTTGACCTGGCTAGACGAGATCAAACGTAAGTATTCAGCCGTCAGCCGTCAGTGGTCAGCCGTCGGCGGTTAGCTGATAATAATCTTGACACTACTCCCCACACTTCCCTCTCTTTCCCTATCCCCTTGATATAGCGCTATAGTTTTTTATTTTTTAAGTGTTTTTGCTCAGGATTTTAAGTATTTTCCCTGAGAAATTGTCATGTAATCAATTAGGATTTGTGATACAATACCAATTTATTACATAGAATCAGTTTATAATCAATACTCTCTTCCTCCGGTTTTCCTTCGTCGGGAGTATAATCGCTAAGTCAGGGTTAATGCATCTAAATGAATAAGCAAAAATAATCTAAGGATAAATACTTAGATTATAAATCTAATATCCAGTAGGCGTTTCAACATCAGACTGGTTTACCCTGCTTTAATGACTAATGACTATCACTCAATGAAAGCTAATGAAGTTCTAACCAGATATAAGAATGGAGAAAGGGATTTCCGCAGGGTAAATCTCAGAGGTCAGTCATTTAAGGGGGAAAACCTTTTAGGGGCAGATTTTAGTGAAACTGATATTAGGGGAACAAACTTTAAGAAAGCTAATCTAACTAGAACTAAGTTTTGTAAGGCCAAAGCTGGATTACAAAAACGGTGGGTAACTGTTATTCTGTTGGTTTCATTGATAGTTTCAGGAGTATCAGGAATTGCCTCGCTACTTGCTGGGGGGGTAGTAGGGTTAATCTTTGATAACAACTTAGAAAACCAAGTGTTCGGTTGGATAGCCTTGATTATACTAATAATATTATATAGTGTTATCCTGCGTCAAGGGCTCGGAGCAGGAGTCGCCAGCGCCAGCGCCATTGCCAGCGCCTTCGCCATCGCCAGCGCCTTCCCCAGCGCCTTCGCCTTCATCTTCGCAAGATCCAGCGCCTTCGCCTTCGCCATCACCATAACCTTCGTCTTCGCCATCGCCAGGGTCAGCGCCCTCACATTTGCCATTGCTATCGCCAGCGCTATCGCCAGCGCCTTCGTCTTCCCCAGCGCCTTCCCCAGCGCCATTGCCAGCAACTTCAGCTTAACGGGACCCGTAGACATAGCCTTAGCCTTAGCCATAGCCATAGCCTTAGTATTACTTGGTGCTTACCTGGGCTGGCGTGCTCTAAAAGGAGACCCCCGAGATGCCTGGATTCACACTATCGCTATTGCCTTTGCTGCTACAGGAGGTACCAGTTTTTACAAAGCTGATTTAACTGATGCTGATTTTACGGGAGCTACGCTCAAAAGTACAGATTTAAGAGAGGCTACTCTAACTCGTACTTGTTGGCGAAATACTATTAAACTTGACCGAGCTAGACCAGGTAAAACTATCTTAGCTGATACTGTTGTCAGACAATTATTGGTTAGTGGTAATGGTTATAATACTAATTATAGTAATGCCAATCTTAGAGGGGCTAATTTAAAAGGAGCTAATTTAAATAAGGCTAATCTAAAACTAGCTGATATTAGCGAAGCCGCTTTAGAGGAGGCTAATTTAGAATGGACTAATTTAACTGAAGCTCAAGCAATTGGTACTGATTTTACTCATGCTTATTTTACCGGAGCTTGTTTAGAAGCGTGGAATATTGACTCAACAACTACCTTAACTAACGTTGATTGTCAGTATGTCTTTTTATTAGAGAATCCCAATTCTCAAGGAAGTCGAGAGCGTCATCCCCATGACCCTGACAGAGTTTTCCAACCAGGGGATTTTGAAAAGCTCTATAATAAGATTATGAATACGGTACAGATTCTGCTGCGCAATGGTGTTAATCAAGAAGCATTTCGTCAAGCCTTTCAAAAAATAATGGCGGAAAATCCTGCAATTACTAGTGATTCGATTCAAGCCATTGAGAAGAAAGGCAATGATGTTTTACTTACCTTGGAAGTTCCAGAAGCCACAGATAAAGGTAACTTTGAAAAACATTTTTTAGCAGTTTACGAAGCTAGGTTGGAAGCAGCAAAACAAACTGCTCTGCTAGAGGCGGAAAGAAGTCATAATCAGGATATGAAGGAATTTGTTAGAGCCGCTTTTACCAGCAATCAGTCATCCAATCCTATACTTAATTTTACAAATACAGCTAAAGCCAAGAGTGATATGTCAGATAATTCACGTAATTTTAATATAGATAATCTAGATATAGACCAAAGCCAAGCTAATAATCCTAATAATTTTAATGTTTTCAACGACAATGCTAGACAAGTTAACACGAATAATTTCAGATCAGAGCAAAAACAAAGCTTAGCCGAAGCAGCAGCAGAAATCCAGCAACTCCTCAACCAACTATCCCAGACTAATCCCACTACAACCAACAAAGATAAGATGATAGTTGTAGGTGAAGTTATTGACCAAATTGAGACTAACCCAACCTTAAAAGCTAAGGTAATCAATGCCCTGAAAGCAGGAGGAGTAGAAGCCTTCAAGGAAGCTATAGACCATCCTTTGGTTAACATTTTGATGGCTACAATCGACGGATGGACATAAGTTTAGTCAGCTATCAGCTTTCAGTCTTCAGCTATCAGCTATCAGCTTTCAGTAATCAGCTTTCAGCTTTCAGTTTTCAGCTATCAGCTATCAGCTATCAGTTAAAGGCTGACGGCTGACGGCTGACGGCTGACGGCTGACAGCTATCAGCTATCAGTTTTCAGCTTTCAGCTATCAGCTTTCAGCTTTCAGCTTTCAGTTTTCAGCTAAAGGCTAAAGGCTAAAGGCTGACGGCTGACGGCTGACAGCTATCAGCTTTCAGTTTTCAGCTTTTGAATAAAAGAGGTAAGCATGCGTTTAATATCTGTTACTTCTGCTGCCAGGAATTCATAGTCTTTGGCTTTGAGTAAGTTAAGATTGTAAGCCAGTAACAGATGATATTCAAGTTCACTTGCTGAACCCATAGCAATGTGAAGAAAACGGGCTAGTTCGGCTTTTCCGTTTCTACCACATCCCTCAGCAATATTGGCAGGGATTGAAGCGGAAGAGCGACGGATTTGGCTTGTCAACCCATAAAGTTCTTCCTTCGGAAATACTTGGGTTGCCTTATAAACAGATAACGTCAGGTGATGGGCTTTTTCCCAAACTTTCAATTTTTTAAAATCTCTCAATATTGAATGCTCCTATCAGCTATCAGCTTTCAGGTTTCAGCTATCAGCTTTCAGGTTTCAGCTTTCAGTTTTCAGCTATCAGCTTTCAGCGGTCAGCTATCAGCTTTCAGTTTTCAGTTTTCAGCTTTCAGCTATCAGCTATCAGCTATCAGGTTTCAGCTATCAGGTTTCAGCTATCAGCTATCAGCTATTAGCTATCAGTTTTCAGTTTTTACCTAAAGGCTAAAGGCTGACGGCTGACTACTGACCGCTGACTACTGACTACTGACGGCTGACCGCTGACCACTGACAGCTGATCGCTGACCACTGACTGCTGACCACTGACTGCTGACAGCTGACAGCTGAAATCAGTTTTTTAATAAAAGTAGGTAAGCATTAGTTTAATCTGAGTTACCTTAGCTGACCACTGACCACTGACCGCACCTCAAGTAGCGTGGCCATTCGCGTAGCGTGGCCATAGGCCAAGGCCAAGGCTGAAGGCTGAAGGCTGAAGGCTGAAGGCTGAAGGCTGAAGGCTGAAGGCTGAAGGCTGAAGGCTGACTGCTGATCGCTAAGATAAGAAATAGGAACCAATTTCTAGAATCTTGTCACAACAATCAGCAATGAAAGGACTCTGGCTCGAAAACCAGCAACTGCAACTGCGCACTGACCTACCTGTGCCATCACCACCCTCTGATGAAGCTTTAGTGCGGGTGTTGCGTGCGGGGATATGCAACACTGACTTGGAACTAATCCGAGGCTATTACCCTTACAAAGGTATATTAGGTCATGAATTTGTTGGTGTTGTGGAAGATGGACCAAAGAATTTAGTCAACCAGCGGGTGGTGGGAGAAATTAATGCCGCCTGTGGTGAGTGTCGATTTTGTAGAAGTGGACAACCGACTCACTGCCAAAACCGTACTGTCTTAGGTATTGTTAACCGTAACGGAGCCTTTGCTGACTATCTGACCTTGCCGGTAAAAAACTTACATCCCTTACCCGATAATATTTCTACTGATGCCGCCACCTTTACTGAGCCTTTGGCTGCGGCTCTGGAAATTCAGGAACAAGTCAGGGTGCGTCCCGATCACCAGGTGTTAGTAGTGGGAGACGGTAAGCTGGGACAACTGGTGGCACAAACCCTAGCCCTAACGGGCTGCAATTTGCTAGTGATTGGCCGTCATCAAGAGAAATTGGCCAATTTAGAAGCCAGAGGAATAAAGGTAGGTTTTGCCGATGCCATCACTAACGGTCCTTTCGATATCTCAGTGGAGTGTACTGGCAACCCCGAAGGCTTTGCCCTTGCCCGGGGAGCCTTGCGCCCACGAGGTACCCTGGTATTAAAAAGTACCTACGCTGGCAACTTAACCTTTGATGCATCGTCTCTAGTAGTAGACGAAATTACCCTAATCGGTTCCCGTTGCGGTCCCTTTAAACCAGCCATCAATTTACTAGCACAAGATAAAGTAAATGTCAACTACCTAATCCAAAGTCATTACCCAATTGAGGAAGGGTTAACCGCCTTTAACCATGCCCAGCAGCGGGGAGTATTGAAAATTTTACTGACCATGGATCAGAACTCTTGAAAGATGAGCAATAGGTGATGGGATGTAAGCTATCAGCGGTCAGTGGTCAGCGGTCAGCGGTCAGCGGTCAGCGGTCAGCTATCAGCGTGTCGCGTATCAGCTTAAGGCTTAGGTTTGGGAGAAGCTGAACTAGGCCAATGGCTATAGCAGTCGCCAGGGCAGTTAGGACATGACAAAAGTCTCACACCCTTTGTAAGCGCAAGAGTTTTACTTCTGACTTCTGACTTCTGACTTCTGACTTCTGCTATAAAAGCTCAATGCTTACCATGGGATAGTGAATGCGATCGCACAAGCGCGGAAGCTGAGGCCGTAGGCCACGCTTTGCGAACGCTTCCGGAGCGTAGCGTGGCCTACGGTCAATCGCATTTCCAGGACAAAACCATACGCAACTGTTCCCTACTCCCTATTCCCTATTCCCTATTCCCTATTCCCTATTCCCTACTCCCTACTCCCTACTCCCTACTCCCTACTCCCGATTCCCGATTCCTTTATTAAACTATGACCTATCAACAACAATCCGAATTCGAGAAATCTCTTAATATCCGTGCGATGACCACTAAACAAATTTGGTCTTATGCTACTGGAATGTTAGCCATTTGTATGATTTTTGCCCCAGGCAGATATAAGTTAGCCATACCGATGATTGTGATCGGAGGCGCAGCAACTAGCACCGCTTTTGTGTGGCACTCTCATAACAAGTCCGATAAAACCCTTCTTCCTAATCAAGTACAACAGATGGAAGAACGCCTCGGTAACTTAGAAACTATTGTGGGACGGGATGATTTGGAAGTAAATTTGAAACTTAAACAGTTAGAAGAAAAGATATAAGCTGTCAGCCGTCAGCCGTCAGCCGTCAGCTGTCAGCTTAAAATAAACCTATTTGAAAATTTAAGATTGAGAGATTAATGAGAATTTAAAGTCTGGGTGAAAGCCTATCTAAGCATAAGCTGATAGCTGATAGCTTACCAAAAGCTATAGTATTTTCAGTTTAGAATATAGCATTATAATCGAGGATTGGATCAGGCTCGATTATAGTAGATAATTCTAGAGGATTTGGAAAGATATCACCTAATATAATAATGCTCAAAACGAAGACTTATGTAACTGCTACACTATCTACACTACTCCTAACACTAGTAATTGGATGTAATGGGGCGGATTCCCCTAAGGGTGTATCGCCATCTCCTGATCCAGAGTCTTCCAAGTCCTCAGAACCAGAGAATGCACTAAAGGTGATCCAAAAGCCTGATCAACCGCTAACCGTTGCGGCAACGAATCCTAATCCAGGAACCCAACAGAGTGTTGACCAATACCTAAAAGGATTATCCGCCAAAGGGATGACTAAGACCAATCAAGGGATATGGATGGAATCAGGAGATACCCTGTTAGCTAATCATCAAGGCACTATTCCCTTACCAGCAGCATCCCTTACCAAAGCAGCAACTACCCTAGCCGCTCTTTCTACCTTTGGTCCTGATCACCAATTCATTACCCAATTTAGCGCCACCGGACCGATTGAGAACGGGGTGCTACAGGGAGACCTAGTGGTTCAAGGGTCAGAAGACCCGTTTTTTGTGTGGGAAGAAGCCATAGCAGTAGGCAACCAGTTAAATCAGTTAGGAATCAAGCAAGTAACCGGTAATTTGGTGATTGTGGGTAAGTTTTATATGAATTTTGAGACCTTACCCCTCAAAGCTGGCACTCTGCTCAAGCAAGGCTTGAATGGTAAGAGTTGGCCACCAGCAGCAGAAACTCAGTATCAGACCTTACCCCCAGGTACCCCTAGACCGGAAATTGCGATCGCAGGCTCTGTGCAAGTGGTAGCTTCACCCCCTGACAATCTACAGCCCCTAGTGCGCCAGTATTCCTTTCCCCTGGCGGAACTGCTGAAGAAAATGAATCGCTACAGTAATAATAAAATGGCCGAAATGCTAGCCAATACAGCTGGTGGTGCCAAAGTGGTAGCCCGCAAAGCAGCAGAAGCAGCGGGAGTACCCCAATCAGAAATTAGCTTAATCAATGGCTCTGGTTTAGGTGAAGAAAATCGCATGTCTCCTCGGGCTGTCACTGGTGTATTTCTCGCCATTGAGCGCTATCTTCAGCAATACAACATGACCGTTGCTGATGTATTTGCCATCGTAGGACAAGACAAAGGTATTTTAAATGAACGTCCATTGCCTAACTTAGCAGTAGTTAAATCCGGTAGTTTGAATTATGTTAGTACCTTAGCCGGAGCCTTACCAACTCAAACCTATGGCACTGTTTGGTTTGCTGTCATGAATTCAGGGGGAGACTATACCAAATACCGGACTCAGCAAGAGATGCTGCTGAAAGAATTAGTAACTAAATGGGGAGTGGTGCAATCTGTTCCTTCTGACATTAAACCATCACCTCAGAGGATCGGTAAGAGGTCGTTTAGTGAAATTGTTAGGTAGGGAGTAGGTAAGCCGTCAGCGGTCAGCGGTCAGCGGTCAGCGGTCAGCGGTCAGCCTTCAGCCTTGGCCTTGGCCTATGGCCACGCTACGCGAATGGCCACGCTACGCGAACAGCAGACGTAACAAAGATTCAAGCAATACTTACCTGTTTTATTCAAAAGCTGAACGCGATCGCGTGCGCGAATGCCCATAGACTGATAGCTGATAACTAATAGCTGACCGCTGATAGCTGATTACTTATAGCTGATAACTGAAAGCTGATCACTCAAAGCTGAAGACTGAACGCGATCGCGTGCGCGTAGCGCATAAGCTGAAAGCTGATCACTCAAAGCACCTCAAGTAGCGTGCGCGTAGCGCTTGAGCTGATTACTGACCACTGATAGCTGATAGCTGATAACTGATTGCTGAAAGCTGAAAGCTGAAAGCTGATAGCTGATAGCTGATAGCTGATAGCTGATCTCCCGATTACCGATTCCCGACTCCCGATTCCCGACTCCCTGCTGTATCCTGGTTTAGTGTTAACTAAAACTCTGATTAATAAAACTGAGAAACATAGATGGCAAACCCAACCGCAACCTTAGAAACCTCTTTAGGCACAATTACCGTGGAATTGTTCACCGATGTGATGCCAGAGACAGCCGGTAATTTCATTAAACTAGCCCAGTCTGGTTTCTACGATGGTCTTCATTTCCACCGGGTGATTAATGACTTTATGATTCAGTTTGGCTGTCCCCATAGCAAGGATCCCAATAGTCCTCGCGCGGGTACCGGCAATGGCCCTGATGGCTGCATCCAGGATGAGCACCCGGACAATGCCAAAATTTCCAATCAGCCAGGTACGTTATCTATGGCAAATACCGGTGCTCCCAATAGCGGTAGTTGTCAGTTTTTCATCAATACACGGGATAATTCCTATCTCGATTGGTTTTCTCCAGGCCCCTCGAAGCACCCGGTTTTTGGTAAAGTGACTGAAGGTATGGATGTGGTGAACAAGATTCAAACCACTCCTACTGCTCGGGGTGATCGTCCCAAAACCCCTGTTCAAATGGTGAAAGTGACCATTAACGAATAACCCCTTGTAGGGTGGGCAAAAAAAGTTTAGTTATGGGTGAGTATTCTAGATAATAGAACTTTGCCCACCCTACTTTAATTGGTATTTGTTTTACTGACCGCTGACCGCTGAAGGCTGACGACTGACCGCTGATTGCTTACGTTTTCTGTTTCCCTAAGATATTCTTAATCAAGCAGAGTTGATATAATTTGACAGTATCACTAGAGGAGCAAATGCTTTACTCGTAGCGTCTACTGGGAATGTTCTAACTTAGGAAAGGGAAAACCCATGAACAGATTACCCTGGCTAGCAGCTACTGCAATCACTACAGCTTCCTGCCTTACCTTAGGCGCTATCAATCCAGCAGCAGCGAATACCTTTGGCAACATCGAAGTTAACTCAAACAATTTTATTGCAGTAGCTGCCCCTTTTGGTTACAACCAGTATCAATTACTAATCATCGAGCAGATTGCAAACTGGCAAGCGTGCTGGCGTGAACGTGGCAGTAACCCAGTTATTGTAGATCCTCTGCTGCTCGACTTTGACTTTACAGGAATTTGTGGGCGCAGTACAGACAGCAACGGCTATTCTATCCGCGTCGATAGTCAAGACTTCGGCCTAGACTATATGCTCAGAGTGGTTAAACGCAATGGAGAATTGGTATTAGTAGGGAGTCACCGCATTGACCGCAATGCCCCAGACATTGAGCTTGGCCGCACCAGAGGTTTGGCTAATGGCTTTCTCAAAATCTTTCTCGATCCCGGTTGGCGATTTACCAAACGTGTCTATCAAGGCAAACAACTAGGTCACATCTATCTTACCTATGGTGCGATCGCTAATACTGTAGCGCCACAGTGGACGAGTAGCCCTCAACCCTCACCACCTACTCCCAGCAGGGAATATATTTTTACCAAACCACAAGCCCAACCCAAGACTAGTGGTGAACGTTTTCCTGGCACTAGCCCTGAAATTCCACCACCTGCACCGGCAGAATCGTCAAATGATGGCATACCAGTGTTTGAGGGGTTCTAATTAATAGGAGATACTAAGTTGACTTGGTTTCGCCCCCCTAACCCCCAGGGCTGTTTCTTGGGTCGGACTAGAATTTCACGGGTAGGGAGATAGGGAGATAGGGAGATTTTTGCTAATATAGGGGTTTTTACCGTAACACAACCCTAATGAGATACACAGGATTGTATCTCTGTTCCCTGTTCCCTATTCCCTGTTCCCTTTGAGCAATTTAGGTATCCCAATCTAAATACTGAACAGCTTTCCATCACGCTGAAATCACTTCAAAATCAGAAATCGTCTCAATCCATACCCGTGCTCCACACTTGAGGGGATCATCTGGACGATACATCACCCGACAGGGGCCATTGACCTCCACCGTATGACCGTAAACATTTTTAGTGCCTCGCTTGACCGTAATCACAGGATTCCGGTCCCCCGTCTTGAGATTGTTGCGAATCACCCTCTGGTTAACATGAATCACTGTCTTAGTGTACTCTGTACGCTTTGACCAGTTCCGTTTTGGTCCGCGAGTGCCAGGGGTGACCACCGGCATACCATCAAACAAAGGAATCACCCAAGTTCTACCCACCTTATAAGCGCCTTTAACTCTGCCTTTGCCCAGAAGGTAACGGACGCGAGTGGCAGAAACACCAAGTAATTCAGCGGCTTGTGCGGTGGAAATCATCATAGGGAGTAAACCATTGCTTTTACGATATTATTACTTTAACACACTTGTTCTGAAAAGGCAAGGATATAGTAAAACTATTGCATTAGCATAATTTAAAGTCATAGGGTCAATTGGGATTAGTGAGATTAATGGGATTAGTGATATAAAAGGGTGCTAACAAAAACTATTGCATTACCGCAATTTAAAGGAGTAATAGGTTTAATGGGTTAAATAGGGTAATAAAGAAAAGAGGGTGCTCAAACAAACTATTGCATTGTCACAATCTCAAGCAATGGGGTCAACTGGGATTAGTGGGATTAGTGACGGTAGTGGGGTAAAATAGTTATCTAAGACTATTGGATTGTCGCAATTCAGTGCTAAGTGGCTCAGTGCTGAGGGTGAGAATAGTGCTAATAGCTGACAGCTGATAAGTAGCTGGACAAAAATGAACCTCGTAGCTGTATTAACTTGTGTAAAGTTACTAAAAGTCCATCTGTTCCCTGCTCCCTGCTCCCTGCTCCCTGTTGCCTGTTGCCTAAAACCAAAAAACTTGTACCTCACCTAATTTAAAACCGCTATATTGCGGTTCTCATAGTAATGAGAATTGCTATCAATAAATCAGGTACTGTGTAATCACTTACGTCCGATTACTTAAACTATAAATTATAAATTTAAAACTACCCATGGTTCCAACAATTACTGCAAAAGAGATTACCTTACGTCAATTAAGACACAGATTCCATCTAGAACGAACTGATGATGAAAATTTTTTCAGAGAATGGCAAGACGATTTACCAGAACTGACGGATTTTGAGAAGCAATTGCTAGGGCAAGTTAAAGAAGAGTATCTGTACTTATCCGAGTCTCCGTTATTGGAAGTGATCTTAAAAATGGTGATAATATCGCCATTACTGAGACTAGCAGGATTTGATCGTCATCCCTTTGAAATCACAGCAGAGAAAGAAGTTAAAATCACCTCCGAAGATGAGGGTATGATTGTTACTGGACGTATTGATATTCTGATTTTTAAACCAGAATTCTGGGTTACTGTAATTGAAGCAAAAGGAACAAAATATGCCTTAGCAGCTGGAATTCCTCAAGTCTTAGCGTATATGTTGGCTAATCCTAATCCAGAGCAACCTGTCCTGGGGTTTATCACCAATGGAAATGAGTTTAAATTCCTAAAGATGACAACTCAAAAGCCACCTAAATATGCTCAATCCTATACATTCGCTCTTGAGAACAAAGATGATTTTTACACTGTTATGAGGATCTTAAAACGTATTAACCAAACCATCCAAAATCCGTAGTCAGCTGTCAGCCGTCAGCTGTCAGCCGTCAGCCGTCAGCTGTCAGCTGTCAGCTTATTTTCTTCAAAAGCTGTTCGCACCTTCCTCTTTTATTCAAAAGCACCTCAAGTAGCTTGCCCATTAGCTGATAGCACCTCAAGTAGCACCATCTGTAGCGCATTACCTGATAACTGATAGCTATCAACATCTTGACGGGGTTGTCCAGGATAACTGATCTACTCGCGCCCCTCAGCAAAATGTCCAACTTTTCCTGGATGGTTTAGCTTACTGCTCAGAGGATATCTCCCAAGTTTTTTGATACTGAATTTTGCCCCCCTGACCCCCCAACTTTGGGGGGAACAAGAGTCAATTTGCTTCTAAAAGTCCCCCAGAATTGGGGGACCAACGGGGGCTTGGATGTAGCAAATGAGACTTCTCAGACAACCTCTCAGAAGCAGTTTCTGTACCATGGGCGTAGCGTATTAGCTGACTGCTTACATTTCCTGGAAAGGACTTTACCTTTTTCGCAAAAAGCATTATTATCGAAACGAGGGAGTTTGAGGGAACTATAAAACCCCGTCGGACATGACGAGTGTTAGCTGACGAACACGATGTCATAGGGCGGGGATACATGGACTCCCTCAAGCCAATTGAGGGGTTAGATGCCCCGATAATTGGCAAATTTCTTAAATATTTACACAACATTATAGCCCATGTAAGCTATAATTTGGCCATGCTAACCATGACCTACGAGTACAAACTAGAACCAACTGCCGAACAGATTGAATCTATCGAGCAAACCCTAGATATTTGTCGTTCTGTCTGGAATTTTGCCCTTAGGCAGCGTAAAGATTGGTGTGCATCTCGTAAGTCACCTATTAATGCTTGTTCGATTCAATCCGAGTACATCATTTCTGCCGACGAACCATTTCCGAATTACCATAAGCAAGCCAAGCAATTAACTCAAGCCAAGAAACTCTATCCTCATCTGAAAACAGTTCACTCTCAAGTACTACAACAAACCCTAAGAACTTTAGATAGAGCTTGGGACGATATGAAAGCCAGAGGTTTTGGTTGGCCTCGCTTTAAGAATAAGTATCGGATGCGGTCGTTTGTCTTTCCACAGTTAGGAAAAGACCCAATTAGAGATGATGGGATTAAGTTCCCAAAACTGGGATGGGTGAAATGGCGACAGTCAAGGCCTATTCCCTTTGGGTTTCAAGTCAAGCAAGCGAGGATAGTTAGAAAAGCATCTGGTTATTTTGTGATGCTGTCACTACAGCTAAATGTCAATGTCTCTAGTCCCATGCCTCACGGTCATCCTAGAGGTTTGGACTTGGGGTTTGACACGGACGGCTTTAATTTCCGAGGCAACCTCGGAAATCGCGTCCTCAAGTTTGTAGCTACCAGTGATGGTGAAGAGATTAAGCGACCTCGATTTCTGATCACCCTACAGCGCAAGCTGAAATTGCTGCAACGTAGGCTAAAGAATAAGCAAAAAGGGTCAAATAATAGATACAAGCTAAACCAGAAAATAGCTAGACTACATCAGCGCATATCTGACACTCGTAAAGATTGGCACTTTAAACTAGCTCATCATTTGTGTGATGGTGCTGGCATGATATTTGTTGTTGGCGAAGCCTGTCCGAAGGCACACACTGGCAAAAAAACTCTAGATATTCGCTTTCACCACTGCGATGAGTGTGGATACAGAACCACAAGAGATGTAGCAGCTAGTCAGGTTCTTAGAAATAGAGGGTTAAATGCCGTCGGGCAGACGGTAGTAGAAAATGTCTGTGGACTGGAAGCGACGGGGAGTATCGGTCACGATACTCTAGTTGGCACGGGTCGAAGCAGAAAACCTAATTCGCGAGAGTTAGGAATCCCCTCCCTCAAAGTGACTGAGCATAGGGAAGTTGCTTAGGGAGGGGAGGATGTCAATGATCAGGTGCGACAGCTGTATACCAACTATGGTATCTTCACCATAGTGGTAATTTAGGTAAGGGTAACTGACGCTATGTAGCTGATACTGTGACTGTTATCAATAACTTATAGGTTATTAACAAGCACGGTTAATTGCCTAGCAACATCTAGCGCAATCCACTAGTGAAAGCAGCAACTAGTTTGGTAAAACTACCTAGGGAGTCTAGTTAACTAATGGGATAAACCTATTAGAAACTAAGAGCAGTGACATGAAGTATCCGGAATATCCATAAAAACCAATAGATTGACAGCCGGGACTTGCATGAAAAAAAATACCAATTAAAGTAGGGTGGGGAACCTAATTTAATCTATAAAACTGAAAACCAACTTTTTTGCCTATCCGACAAGCTAAAACCTGGTATTTTATTTTTTTGCTACTCCCTAATCATTTGGAGTTGAGATAAGCAGCTTTCCCCAAATCAAAAAAGAATGGAAAAATTATATAGTGTACACCCTAAGTACCTCGAAACAGTCAAATTAGTTTGGAAGCGTAAGCGTCGGGGAAGAGATATAGACCTAGCTAATGAATTAGATTTAGACTTGCCCATTGTTAATCTTTTTCTGATCGGAAAGCCCATTAAAGGTCTTTTCTTTGTAGAAATTTGTCAAGCATTGCAGTTAAACTGGCGAGAAATCGCTGGTTTAGATTTACTGGAAACTCCAGTGAAATCCTCAGAGATTGAAGTAGATACTAGTGAAGTAGATACCGTCGATACCAGTGATGGGATTGGCCCTAGGCCAAGCTACGCGAACGCAAAACCAAAGCCTATCGAAGAGGTGAACACCGTTGATGACGCTTTAGGGGAGTTAGTGGACACCCTCAAAGAAATGTTACGTCGCCTGACCCGAAAAGCTGGAAATATACTAAAAGCAGACCGCACCAGTATTTTTTTACTGGATGAGCACAGTAACATCCTCGGTTCCATTGACGCTGATGACGGGAAAGGTGGCTCCCTAGTCATTGATATTCCAGCAGATAAAGGAATTGCTGGTGCAGCTGCTACCTCCTTAAGTATTATTAATGTTCCCTTTGATGTCTATGACGACCCACGCTCTGAAGAAGCGAAAAGAATCGACAAAATTACCGGTTACCGAACCTATACTATGGTAGCTTGGCCCGTGTTGAATCAGCAAAAAAATTTAATTGCTGTGGTACAATTAATTAATAAGTTAAAACCCAATAGTAATCCAAACGATAACTTGTCTGAAAGAATTGATCTAAAGGGGTTTACCAAAAAAGATGAAGAATTGTTGGCTCAATTTACTCCTTCAATTTTGAAAAATTTAGAACGATGTCAGTTATGTTTTCAACTAGCCCGTAAACTTTGGTTAAAGTCAGAAAGTAACTCAGAGATTATCGATCCCTATAATCAAAAAATGATTACTGAACTCCAGGAGAAAGAAAAACAGGTGCGCAAGAGCCTAAAAAAACTAACCAAACTCAACTTATATTAAGTGTTAATTTTTATTGTTAAATTTCAATATTTTATAGTTTAAATTTTAAATGTTAACGTTTTAGGCAAGCTAGGATATATTTTGCCTAATAACTCCAGTACAATCAGATTTAACAAACTTTTCATGTTGACCGGAGTAGAACACAATGCCAGTAGCAGTTGGAACTATTGAGACCCTAGGTTTTCCAGGGGTACTAGCCGCAGCAGACGCCATGGTCAAAGCAGGGGCAGTCACACTGGTATCCTATGATAAATCTGAGAAAGGTCGGTTTATGGTGAGCGTCCGTGGTAAAATTTCAGAGGTAAACGTCGCGGTAGCAGCTGGGCTAGAAGCCGTAGAGAAAACCTATGGTGCGGAGGTGACAGCTCACTATATCATTCCTAACCCTAATGAAAATGTGGACACAGTGCTGCCCATCCACTACACCAGCAAAGTCGAAGAGTTCCGAACATTTTAAACTAATACACTTAATCAGTATTAAGGTAAGCATTCAGCCGTCAGCGGTCAGCCGTCAGCTTTCCATAACTCAGATTAAAATTTTGCTTACTTGTTTGATTCAAAAGTTCCCTAGCGTCCTAATTGCCCATAAGCACATCAAGTGGCACCATCTGTAGCGCATTAGCTGATAGCTGATACGCGACACGCTGATAGCTGATAGCTTACGTATTAAGCCGAATCGGTAGCGAAGATTCGTACAATAGTTCCTGAGTTTCAAATAATTCAACAGATTAAGGAGTTTGGCTATGTCCACAGTGGCGGTTGGATCTCTCGAAACCAAAGGCTTTCCTGGTATACTCGCAGCAGCAGATGCTATGGTTAAAGCCGGTAGGGTTACCTTAGTAGGCTACATCAGAGTTGGTAGCGCCCGCTTCAATATCAATATTCGGGGGGATGTTTCGGAAGTAAAAACAGCTATGGATGCCGGTATTGCAGCCGTCGAAAAAGCCCATGGCGCTACCCTGGAATCCTGGGTGATCATTCCTCGTCCCCATGAAAACGTCGAGTGTGTTCTGCCCATTGCCTATACTGAAGCCGTTGAACAGTACCGAGAAGCTGTGGAAAATCCCATCATCGGGCGGGGGAACGGTTTTTCTCGTTAAGCTTTTTGGTTTTAGCTAAGCCCGCACCAAGCCCAGGTCTGACCCGATAGGAGAGCGGTTGTTGAATGCGGGTTGAAGCTACATTTGTGTTAGAACCGGGTTCGGTTAACTATGTCAATCATCATGCTACTAATCCTGATGGTTGCACTTCCACAGCAAGCACTGGCAAATCAACCCGCACTTTCTGAGCTTGGGGCTGTGCTGCTTGCTCTAATACTTCTACCTCAATATTAACTGCCACTAGATAAGAACCAGTTTGATCTGCCACAGCTTGGGCAATCAAACCAGCAAAGTCTGGCCGTTCTGCGGTAATGGGATCTCTTAACGTACACTGCTCCCATTGGTACTCGGCATTGGGATTGATGCTCAGTATATAGTGCTTCTTCATGGGGAAAAACCTTGATTAGGGGTTTATATCAGATCAGCTGACCGTCAACTCACTCTATTTATTATAGTACAAATATACTATTTTAGTCCTGGTCAGTAATCAATCCTATGGTGGTTTGCTGCCATTGAGTCTGCTGTCTCCTGAAAAAACTAGCCAATTTCCGACATCGAACTGAGTTCCTGATCACCCGTTGATGGTAGAAATCTGTAAACTATCTTAAATCTCAGCCAGTTTAATCAGAATTTTGATAAAGGTTTCCCATCCGGTGGCACTTTCTCCAACACGTTAAACTAATCAAAGCTAAACTAAAAAACGTTAACGAAAACACAAAACCTGATGATTGCAACTGCTACTCGGATTAAACACGAAGTTAAAGACCTGTCTCTGGCACCAAAAGGAAAACAGCGGATTGAATGGGCTGGACGGGAGATGCCAGTGCTCAAGCAAATTCGAGACCGCTTTGCCCAAGAAAAGCCTTTGGAAGGAATTCGTTTAGTTGCTTGCTGTCACGTAACCACCGAAACTGCCCATTTAGCGATCGCACTCAAGGCTGCTGGTGCTGATGCTGTCCTGATTGCCAGCAACCCTCTGTCAACCCAAGATGATGCAGCGGCTAGCTTAGTGGTTGATCATGAGATTTCTGTATTTGCCATCAAAGGGGAAGATAACGAAACCTATCACCGCCACGTTGAAATTGCCCTGGATCACAAACCAAACATTATAATCGATGATGGTAGCGATGTTACCGCCACTCTGGTAAAAGAGCGCCAACACCAGCTCGGTGATATCATTGGCACCACCGAAGAAACCACCACTGGCATTGTCCGTCTGCGGGCTATGTTCAATGACGGGGTGTTGACATTCCCGGCAATGAATGTTAATGATGCTGACACCAAACACTTCTTTGACAATCGCTACGGTACTGGTCAATCTACCCTTGATGGTATTATCCGCGCCACCAACGTGTTGCTAGCTGGTAAAAACGTGGTTGTGGTCGGTTATGGCTGGTGTGGCAAAGGCGCAGCACTTCGAGCCCGGGGACTGGGAGCCAATGTCATTGTTACTGAAATTGACCCCACTAAAGCCATTGAAGCTGTAATGGATGGCTTCCGGGTAATGCCGATGGCAGAAGCTGCTCCCTTAGGTGACTTGTTTATCACAGTTACTGGGAACAAGCACGTGATTCGCCCTGAGCATTTCGAGGTGATGAAAGATGGAGCAATGGTGTGCAACTCTGGTCACTTCGATATTGAAATTGACCTCAAGTCCTTAGGGGAAATGGCAACAGAAGTCAAAGAAGTACGGAACTTTACCCAAGAGTACTGTTTGAAAAATGGTAAATCCGTTGTGGTACTGGGTGAAGGACGCCTGATTAACCTGGCAGCAGCTGAAGGTCATCCCAGTGCGGTGATGGACATGAGCTTTGCTAACCAAGCTTTGGCCTGTGAATACCTAGTCAAGAACAAAGGATCCATTGAACCAGGTTTACACTCCATCCCTGAAGCAGTGGATAAGGAAATTGCCCGGTTGAAGTTACAAGCAATGGGCATTAACATTGACACCCTAACCCCAGAGCAAATCGAGTACATGAACTCTTGGACTTCTGGTACCTAAAACGAGGGTAATCCGTTGACGATACCGGTTCAATAATCCTAATCTCCCTTCTCGGGTAATGGGTTATGGGTAACAGGTAATTGGTCATCGGTCATGGGTAATTGGTAGTTGACTATTCCCGACTATCGATTACCCTGACCCAAGAATTCAGTAACTATTTGGGAAGTGATTAAGCCGACTTGAGATTATTGCTCCCTTTGCATAAAATAGCCAAATAATACCAATACCTTTGATGGTAACTTGGGATTAAATATATAGATACCTAAGATCGATATCTGAGTTGGATATAAAGTAATTACTCAGAATTAGCAATTAGGCGGTAAAATAAGGTGTGGGATTAGCTGCAACCCTTTTAAAAACAGGACTTGGCAGAAACTGGGGAGCCAACTATACCTATAAAACTATACCTATAGGGTGGAGTGACTGCGTCAGTCCTGAAGAAGAATAGAAAGTAGGCAAATACCACTTGTGAAAGCCAATTATCGATGATTTTTCGAGATTATGGATGATTTTTCTAAATGGGTTAACTATCTAGGTTATAGCTAAAGGCAAATTATAAAATTATATGGACTCTTGCATAAATCTTTAAAAAGAGGATGATAAATACTATAGCCCGATCGCAAAAATTGACTTTTGCAAGAGGCCTATTCAATGAGTAGGGTGATTGATCATGACTTGGCAACAATCTCCAACCTATCTGGCAGTGCTGACTACTATGCTCTCGGCTGCACTGGTAACTGACTTCACCGCAGCCCAGTTACTGGCACAGTCATACCCACACCATGAAGTTGGTGCACAATTCCCACGACCACCAGAGCGAGGGTCACCGTCTAGAACCCTTGGGGCTGGGACACATATGATTAAATTTCCACCACAAGTACCAGAACGAGGAAAACCGAGAAGAACAGCAGGAGGAGGGTCTCGTAGCTATTCTTGTACTGACAACGGTGATATCCCTTTAACTGCTATCGTGCCAACCAATAATCTGGTCAAAACGGTGGCGGCTAATCCTACACTGTTCTGGTATGTTCCCAAAACTACAGCTACTGTTGCAGAATTTGTGTTAATTGATGACCAGGATCAAGAGGTGTACCTGACCACATTGACCCTGGATAACAGGAAAGACGGTATTGTGCAACTGAGCATACCGAAAACCGTACCTCTGACCATGGGTAAGGAATACAAGTGGTTTTTCGTACTAGTTTGCGATCCTCAAGAGCGTAGCCGAGATCATTGGGTTCAAGGAATACTCCAGCGTACTGAACTTAGTCCGCAATTAGCGCTTAATCTAGATCAGGAGCAAAATACCTTAGAACAAGCCAAACTATATGCTGATGCTCTGATTTGGCAAGAAACTGTGACTACTGTCGCCCAGTTACGGGATTCCCAGCCCCAAGCATGGGTAGATCTGATCAAATCAGTGGGGTTAGAAGCGATCGCTAACAAACCATTTGTCAATTGCTGCACAGCTAGCAATTAATCTTAATTGACACTCCCCCTCCGATAAGAACGGGGATTCTTACTTGGCCGTAGGCCACGCGATCGCGTTCAACGAGCTGTATTGCCTGTTCAGGTCTGAACCAGAAAAGGTAGAGGACAATTCTCTATAAGCGTATTGGATAGCGCGGATCCAGGTTTCGGTGTGCCCCACCGTACCTAAATTATTGAAAACATAGATAGATAGATAGATTTTTTATCTGATTTTTTCATAGACGATCAAGTCGTTAGACTCAATTATGCAACATGCTTATCTCAAAACATGTTTTTTACATTGTCTACTTATTTTTAGATAATATCTACCTAGATTGTTATTAATCTATTATTATAGACATTTATCATAACATGCTCTCGGAAAAGTGTCAATACAAGAAGGTTGTATTATAAAGCCGTCCTTAAAGGACGGGGCTTTAAACCCATTTTTTTGGGTAATGTCAGGGTAAGTGCTAGAAAGATTAGTATATATTAGTATATTAACTTTTATAACTAATCACTACTGAATGGCTAAACTCTCTGTAGAACTACAGCGCTATTTTTTTGAGGAAGAGCGAGAGCCTCAGGTAAGGCTGGCAGATATTTTAACCCTAGCGGGGGAACGTATCTTTGGGTTTCTATTCGTTATCCTATCTCTACCTTCAGCTTTGCCAGTTCCAGCACCGGGTTATTCGATTCCCTTTGCAATTGTGATCTTCTTGTTGGCTATTCAGCTCATCGTTGGTGCCAAACGCCCCTGGCTACCTAAGAAGATGATGAATGGGAAAATGAAATTGGAAACCGTGCAGGGTTTTCTGAAAATAGGACTCCCTTGGTTGCGGCGGATTGAGGCAGTTACCCGTCCTCGCCTAAGCTATATTTGTACAAGTTTGCCTGGTCGGATATTTATGGGGAGTGCGATCGCATTAATGTCAATTTCGATGATGATTCCGATTCCAGGGACAAATACCATTCCAGCTGCGGGAATTTTTATAACTGGTTTTGGCTTAACTGAAGATGATGGCGCAATTAGCCTAGCGGGTTTAGTCCTGTGCCTGATCGGAGCAAGCCTCTCCATCTCAATTATGTTTGCCCTATGGTTTGGTGGCACAAGTCTAGTTGACCAGATTAAGATTTGGTTGGGTCGTTAAACTGATGTGCATCCAGTCCGCGTCGAAGATTTTGTTTGGGTTATAGTAATCACTAATTGGTAACAAACTTCGCTGCAGTTGTCGGTAACTTCGGACAAGGGAACTTCGGCTCAGGCCAAAATAATTGACCCAAACAGTATAATAAAACTACTAAGGCTGCTAGGTCTAATCGATAATCGGTAATAAGTAATCGGTAATAAGTAATCGGTAATGGCTAATCACAATTACCATCTAAACTCGAAGGGGACTCCCGTTATAGCCCAAAGACAAGCGCGGGATACGGGGGGTATAAAGTGCTCCCGCAGGTGACCCACACAGCCCCTTGGGAATTGGGGACTGAAAATGTTGCGTCTCCTTGAAAGTTTTTGCTATAATAGATGTATTATTGTGCTCGTTCCCTTAGCGTCTCCTAGGTCGAAAAGAGCTATGATGACTTGGGCTTTTTATCAGTTCTCTCAAATCCTAGAACACTTGTGTAATCGCTATGGTTCCAAGTTAGTGAGAGTAACAGAGGAATACACCTCTTATACCTGCACAAAATGTTGCACCTGCGTCTAAAAAGTAAAAAGGGATAATATTATATAATAGTATCATCCCTTTTTCCTATTCCATTTAGTTTTTTTGCCAAGTTAATAATTATTAACATAGTGCCATTCTACCTAACTACCTAACTTAGTAGGTATCAAACTAGGTATTAAACCAGAGGACATCTATGGCTCAGTTGGGTTTGGGGAATCCCTACGCTTTTCAGTGCGCTGCTTCTGAGGACCTAAGGGAGTGGAGTTGGTTAAGTTGTCTTCAAGAACCATACGCTGTTCCATCTGACGGAGAAAATAACCAGTCATCATGGCTGAAGCCAGCAATCCAGCTAAATTTTCCCGATCAGTGGTGATTTGAACATTAAAGTTTTCTGATGGCAGCATCCCTACTAGCCCTTGAACGTTCTGAGAGATGATTTGTTGGATTTCAGGGCTAGCAGACTTAGCAATCCTTGCTAAAACATCAGAAGGTTGATTCTGGAGGTATTGCAGCAGTTGGTTCGGTTGAGGCTCTGGTCCTGGGGAACTTAGAAAATCGGGGTTGAATACCATTAGGAATTTTAGGTTTGACCTGCTTCATCTCGACTTTTCTATACTCTAAACGATTGTGAGATAACCTGAATCAGCTTTCGGGGATAAATCTCAGTTTTTTGGGTATAAATTCTGAGTAAAAAAGCTTACTTAAAGAAATCTTGAAGTTTTTGTAACCCTTGGCATAGCTTCTATTGGGGTGGCAGTAGCTGCTGAACTTCAAAGTGTTGATGAAATTTTTCGGTAACTTGTAACCAGTACGAGCGCCCCTCAGTTTGTCTACGTTTCTGGACAAAATCGAGCTCGACCAGTTCCTGGATATGTTGATACGCTCCACTCCCACGAAGGTTGACTAGGTCAGCTTGAGTAATCGGACCTTTAAGAGCGATCGCAGCTAAAGTCCTCAAAGCACCTGTGCCCAATTCAGCAGGAATTAAGTTTTGCAGTAATTCACTAAACGTGGATCGTAACTGTAAGCTATACCCAGCAGGGGTTTCCACAACTTCTAAAGCACTGTCCCGGTGGGCATAGTCTGCCATCAGTTCAATCAGGCCATCCGCAACTTTTTCGCGATCGCATTGGGCATACTCTGAGATTTCCTCTATAGAGACGGGCTGTCCCTTCAAGTATAGAATCGCTTCAATTTGGGTAGCTAGACGAGGCATTGTTTTAATTAGCTTCTAATCCAATTGACGTCCTGTCAATTCAACAAAAATATCTTCCAGGTTGGAGGGACGAACCATCACACCAGTTTTATCGGGTAAACTTTCGAGATAGCCACTCGCAAGTTCCAGAGTCGGAAAAAATTTGTATTCAAAGCGTTCTGAGAGTTGTTTGATCAGTAATCCTTCCCCATGTTGGTGGCGCAACTGTTCAAATGTACCTAATTCGATTAGTTTACCAGAATCCATGATACCGATCCGTCCTGGCTTGCCAGCGCCATAGCGATCGCACAAAAACTCCACTTCTTCCATATAGTGGGTAGTTAGCAATATCGTCATACCTTGGCGATTCAAATCCCGAATAATTTCCCACAGGCGACGGCGGGTTTGGGGGTCTAATCCTACTGTAGGCTCATCCAAAAATAGAATCTTCGGTTGATGTAACAGCGCTCTAGCAATTTGCAACCGACGCTTCATTCCCCCAGACAGAGTTTTCACTAAACTATCCCGTCGGTCTATTAGCTCTACATACTCTAACCACTGATTAATCAGCCGCTTACGCCCAGGATTGGCAATGTGATGCAGCCGTGCGTGGAGTTCCATGTTTTCCCAGACAGTCAGGTCAATATCCACGCTAGTTTGCTGCAAGACCACACCAATATTTTCCTTGACCTGATCTTTTTCTTCTACAACGTCGTAACCCGCTACCTTAATTTGACCCTTGGTCGGTTCAGTTAAGGTAGTTAGCATCCGAATTGTAGTGGATTTACCAGCACCATTCGGACCCAGCAAACCAAATATCTCTCCTGATTCAATGGTAAAGGACAGGTCATTCACGACAGGGACCTTATCGTAGATTTTGTAGATGTTCTGGAGGGAAACAGCTGGGGGCATAGATTCCTTAATATGTATGATATTGATTGACACTCCCCGTCCTAGAAGAACGGGGATTCTTTGATCAACGAGGTCACTTGCTTCTCCAGACCGGAATCAGAAGAAGTAGAGGCGTCCTCTCCTAAAGCGTTGGGATCGATGATCCAGGTTCCGGTGTGCCCCACCGTACCCAAGGCTCTTTTTAGGATATTGATAGCTGCATTATGATCGCGATCTAAAACACATCCACACTTACAGGTGTGAGTCCTAGTTGATAGCGATTTCTTGACAACTTCACAACAGCTGGAACAATTTTGACTAGTATAAGCGGGATTAACTGCTATCGTTTGTCTACCAAACTTTTGTCCAAAATATTCCAGCCATTTCCTAAACTGATACCAACCTGCATCATTAATAGATTTAGCAAGACAATGATTTTTAACTAAATTTCTTACTCTTAAATCTTCGTAAGCAACCACATCGTTAGAGTGGATTACGCAGCGCGCCGGAGACGAAACCTTAGATAGTGGAGCCTTTATGGGTGTTCGGCTTTGCATAAAAGGGTTAAATCTTTTGTAATAAGGCTCCACTATCTTACGGTAACTTCTAACCAGTCTCTTGGCGTGCTCTTCACGCTGCCTACTTATTTTAAGATGTGTCCGGCCTAATTTATTAACGGCTTTCTTACGGTTGGATGAGCCTTTATTTTTGCGAGAAACCCGACGCTGGTAAAACTTCAGTCTTTTTTCGCCTTTACGATAAAACCTAGGATTTGGCTCTACGCCTCCCTTGGAATCGGTATAAAATTCCTTAAGTCCTACGTCTAGCCCAATATTAGTATGATTTGGTTCTAAAGATTCCTTTTCATCAACTTTTATACAGAACTGAACATAGTAACCATCCGCGCGGCGCACTAATCTAACTCGCTTAATTAGCTTCTGTTCGCGTAGCGTCGGCTTTGCCGAATCATAACGCCATAATTCCCAAGTTCCTTTAAGTCTTAGTTTTCCAATACCTTTTTTGTCTAAGAAATCTATTGACTTAGTATCAGGAGACAACTTCCAGCCCGATGTTTTGTATTCAACCGATCTGGAAAATTTCTTGAATTTGGGATATCCCTTTTTGCCAGGAACTTTCTTTTTACATTTATCGTAAAATCTAGCAATTGAGCTATAGGCTCTTTCAACCGAAGCTTGACATGCATGAGAGTTCAAGTCCTTTACAAAAGGATATTCAGCTCTAAGCCACGTATTATGACGATACAGTTCTTTTTGTCCTATACCATTATTGTCGATCCAGTAACGGATGCACTTATTGCGGACAAATTGACCAGTACGGATCGCCTCATCAATCGCGGCATATTGAGTTTTATTCCCTTTGACCTTGAACTCTAAGACTTTCATTTTGACGTTGGACAACTCTACGTAATATTGTAGCACAAAAAAAAGCCGTCCATTGTTCGCGCAGCGTGGCCTACGGCCAAGTTACCGTAAGATAGTGGAGCCTTTATGGTCGGCAGGCTATGCGGATGCATGGTTAAAACTTATTGAATAAGGCTCCACAATAAACAGGTTTCTATCCAGCGAAGGACGGGGCTTGAAACCCAAATTTTTTGGTCAATAGGCTTGAGCTAACCTGCTTCCAGACCACAGGTTATAAGGAAATTATATCATGTCGATATCATTACCCTTAATCAAAAGAGCAGTAATAGCAAATTTACCCACAAATACCACTGTAACCGTGGTATTTATCGATTTTAAGGGTTATATTATTAACCTATTATTATTTTTAAGTGTTAACTTAAAATAATAAAATTAAGTGTTATCATATATAGGAATATCATCAATACGTAGATAAAAAAAATAGGAGCTGTTTATTTGGTTCACTCATCAGCTATCAGCTACAGTTATTGACTTTAATCGTAGAATTTACTATGGCAATATTTAGGATATTAGGTCGGGTAATCGATCCAAAAACCAGTGGCGTCGTTTCAGGATTACGGGTTGAAGCATGGGATAAAGACCTTATTTTCAACAACTTGGTGGGTAGCGCCATCACTGATGACCATGGCAGCTTTGGGATGGAATTCGATGAATCCTATTTTCAAGAACTGTTCTCTGACCAACGACCAGACATTTTTTTCAAAGTATTTTGTGATCAGCAACTGGTCAAAAGCACCGAAGATTCAGTGCTGTGGAATTTAGACATTGACGAGACTGAAGTCTTGATCACTGTAGATAACTATAGCCAATATAACGTTTACCAAAAATATCTCCAAGCTGCTGACGAAGGTGTTGAAGATAATCCCAAACTATTATATCTCGGTATTGATACTTCACCATACAAACAGCAAATTAAAGATTATCCCTCCCACCTGAACCATAAACCCGATGGTAAACATCTCGTGTCTGGAATTAAAGCGGATCATACTTTCAGTCCTTATCCAAATCTGGGGCAACTTCCAGATATTGATCAGCAAGGGTTAGAGTTTCTCCATCAAGACATCAAAGAAGCTTGTATCTGTGTTGGTAGTTTTGTAGAGGAAGAGTTCAAGGTAAAATGGTTGGGACGAAATGCCCTAAGTAATGACGAATTATGGAGTGGTAGTAAGATTATACCGATTATTAATCTAGTGTCTCGCCTTAATAGCAAATCTCCTAATGACGATCTTGATAAGTGTACAATTCGAGGCACAGACCAAGCTGGAAATCAAAGGGATATTCCGGTCTGTGATTTAATCACAGATGTGATTAGTTATGACTACAATACAGCAAGTTCTAATTGCTTAGGGGCAATGTTAAAGCGCTTTGCTCCCCAAATGGACTTAGAAAATTGGCTGAAACAGATTACAGGCAATGATAGCCTGATTTTCCGTGGCCGATATGGGGAAAAACCCTTTATTGAGTACCCCCAGTTGTTTGGTAGCACAACCAAAAGCATAATTCTAACTGCTGACCCTGAACCCCCTCAATGGGAAAGTAATACTATATCGGCTTATGATTTAAATCGGATGATCTCAATGGTGGGTTGGCATAATTACATACCGGAACCATGCCAGCTACCGGGAGTTAAGTGGGATAGTCTCGAAAGTATCATCAGAGCAATGGGGAACGATCCAGCTCGGTTAGTTGATTTAGCTATTAAAGAGTTGGGTTTGTTGAATGTGATTGACTCAACAGTGATTATATCAAAACTCGGCAACGGAGTTACCAGTATTAGGAACAGAACCGAAGCGGTTTATGTCGCGCTAGTTAAATTAGTTAAGCCTAGTCTTGACGATTCCCTCAAGCCAGCTAAATTGATTACCTTCAGTATGGCGCTACGGGGAGCAAAGGTGCTTGAACCAAGAGATGTCAATCGTGAAGCGGTGGAACTTGATGCCAGAATAGCAACAGAAGTGACAGAGATTTTGCGCAGAGCGGTGATGGGTGAATTGGTTTGAATCTAGTGTCAATTGGGTGAAGTACATAATTTTGGGATTTTAGGGAACAGGGAACAGGGAACAGGGAACAGGGAACAGTGAAGAGATAATCGGGAACAGTGAACAGGGAAAAAATCCTGTGTACCTCATAAGTAGGCAAAAGGTTATATCCCTCTTCTGTCACTTTGATCAATCTTCACCCTAAGTGTCCGGTTACTGTCTAAAGTCCAAGTAAATGTAAGTAGTTATATCAAGTCCGGTTAATCAACTCCCAAGTAGTCTCTGGATTGGTAGTAATCGGTAATCGTAAGCCTTCAGCGGTCAGCGGTAAGTGGTCAGTGGTCAGCCGTTGGCCAATGGCCACTCAAGTAGCACCATCTGTAGTGCATTAGCTGATAGCTGATAGCTGATAGCTGATAGCTGATAGCTGATAGCTGATAGCTGATAGCTGATAGCTGATAGCTGATAGCTGATAGCTGATAGCTGATAGCTGATAGCTTACCAATTATCTATTACCTGTTACGCCAGAAGGGATATCATGATTAGTCAACCGGACTTGATATTAGATCATGGCCAGAAAAGTTTTATGCTTGGTTTTTTTAGGGTCGGGTTTAGACAAAACGTGATTAATCTGTAGTCATTAATCGTAGGGTGGGCAGTGTCTACAAAGGCGAAAAGCCCAGCTTATCTTATCTGTCTGACACTGCCCACCTGACATGAACTCTACCAGCCAGGGACTTTTCAAAACCCTTCTTAGCAGAAGATAAATTGAAAACCGTGTGGGTACAAAAACCTAAAGAAAAAAAGTATAGATTCTCCTCTAACTACTACAAGATTTTCTTGGATATCCAAAGACGATGTGACTTTCAAATTTCTTTTTCAAACTTGCTTTTGTACGTTTTCTTTGTTCTGCAATATACTATCCCTATTTTTTTAGCGGCTATCGGAGGTATTACGGCAGGTAATGACTTATTGGTCTCGTTTATTCAAGAATTTGTTTCTGATGAACAAGCCGAAAATATCGTCAATTTTTTTATATTTGTTATTAGTCTATTAGGAACATTGTTCGGTACCATAAGTGCCACAACTAACCCTTCGGAAAGCTATGATAATGCAGCAGCGTTTAATAACAAATTTTCTGAGTTTAAGATTAATTTAGCGATAGATATGAGAAATCTTGAACTTACCAATGCTATGGAAGAAGAGTACCTGCAGCTTCTGAAGGAAAAAAATGCTAATCTTTCCGAATTGATTGAGGAATATAATCAGAAACGGTCGATCGATAAGAATCAAGTAAGCGGAGTAGAGTGATTAGTTGCTTACGATCCTCAGTGTCCAAATTGATCATGATCTACTAGTCTGTGATTACTTTGTTCCAGTTTTACACAAGTCTTTGAGGAATGCGATCGCGTAGCGTGACCGTAGGTCAATCGCATTTCCTAGAGATATATTGCGTTCGTGCAGCGTCGGGCTTTGGCCGAATCGCAAAACAACAAACCCAGCAACATCCCATACTCTGTGTTAACTCTGTGACCCACTGACCCACTACTGTACCACACGACCCAATCCCACTTGCTCCAGCAGAGCGATAAAATCTGCTCGAATCGAGGAGTCATTGGGATTAGCAGCTTGAGCCTGGTAAAGGGCATCAAGGGCATCAAACCAAGCCCCTGCTTCGGCATAGATGATTGCTTGTTGATGCAGTAACTCAGAGGTGGAGCTGTTGGTATTTGCAGCAACTGCTGCTAGCTTTTGCTCTAATTCTGGGGGTGGTGATACCCGCTCAATCCAGCTCCTATAATAGGAAGTCTTAGGCGGGTTTTCGCGATCGCATTCTAGGGTAACAGACCACATGTATATCTTCCTGTTTTCTTCCTCTAGTCCTGGTGGGTTTGCAATCAGTTCTGGACTGTTTTCCGGAAGTTCTACTGAGATCATCCCTACCTGACCTGAGTCAATCCTTTTCTCAAATATTGTCTGGTTTTCTACTGTGTCCACCAAGGTAAATACTATTGGTACGTCTACAGGCTCGGACAAATACCATAAAAATCTAGGATGACCAGATATCGTCTGTGCAGCTACTTTCTGTGAGGGAATTAACAGCGTCACCAATTCACGGGGTAACTGCTCATACCAGCCTCGTGAACCAGACCCATTACTCTTTCGAGGAGCGCTATCGGTTGGTGGAATAAATCGTAAGCGTGAGCCGTTGGCTGAACTATTTTGGGAACTATTTTGGGTTTCAGATGAGTTATTATTAGAATCGGCAACGTGACCGTTGACAGATTGTAAACCTTGAGAATAGCTTGGTTGAGGGGTGAGTGCGCAAAACAGCAGTACAATCAAGATTGATGTTGTACGTGCCAATAAATTAATAAAGTTAGCGGTAGTTTTCATAAGTTTATTAAATTATTAAACTATAATAGACATTTACAAGAATTAGCCTTAACCCTTAGAGGATATCTGAAAAGTTTTTTGATCCTGAATTTTGCCCCCCTGACCCCCCAACTTTGGGGGAAACAAGAGTCAATTTGCTTCTAAAAGTCCCCCAGAATTGGGGGACCAACGGGGGCTTGGATGTAGCAAATGAGACTTCTCAGACAACCTCTTAGTCAAGCCTGAGTTTAAGCTGAATTTTTTCAGAGATTTGACACTCCCCGGTCGCGCATACGCGGGGATTATTGGTTCAACGACTCGACTTGCCCATGACTTGTTTGCACCAGCCACAGTAGAGGCCAAATCTCCCCAAGCGTTTGGGTCGTTTAAGACCAGAGTTCCGACATGCCCTGCCGTACTTAAGGCTCTTTCTAGGATGTTGATTGCAGCGTTGTGGTCTCTGTCGAGAGAACAAGCACACTGACAAACATGGGTTCTAGTTGATAGAGATTTTTTAACTACTTCACCACAATTAGAACAATTTCGACTAGTGCAGAGCCTTGGGTGCATGTCAGTTTTGTTAATCCCTGATTTAGATCCCCCGTTTCCCTTAATAAGGGGGACTTTTGAATCTAATTCCCCCCTTTTTTAAGGGGGGCTAGGGGGGATCTATTTACCTAATTACAAAGGTGACATGCTCCCCAGAGCCTTTCTTTTTTCGAGAAACTCGACGTTGATAGAACTTTAGACGCTTTTCCCCTTTTCGATAAAACCTAGGTAAGGGTACAGTATTGCTATTCGGTGTTGCTGGAACAGACTCATTGATATCGATCTGAAGGCAAAACTGAACATATAGCACTACCCATTAAAGTTAGGACATGGCTAAAAGCTGAAAACCTGTTGTAGTAAACTTTTGTCTTCTGACTTGTGACTTCTGACTTGCGCGTAGCGCTATAGTAACCATCGGCTCGACGGACTATCCTAACCCTCTTAATTAGCTTTTTGTCAAAGCGCCAGAAATTCCATGTTCCTTTGAGTTTGAGTTTTCCAATCCCTTTTTTGTCACTAAAAATGATTGACTTTTTATCTGGACATAATTTCCATCCAGAAGTCTTTTATTCAACTGATTGACAATGTTTTTTGAATCTAGGAAAACCTTTCTTTCCGGAAACTTTTTTCTTACAGTTTTCGTATAAACGGGCAATTGATGACCGGAGATGAAACCTTAGAATAGTGGAGCCTTTATAGGCGATAGGCTATGCAGATGCATGGTTAAAACTCATGAAATAAGGCTCCACTATTCTTACGGTAACTTCTAACCATGCTCGTTCAGCACTGGCGAGGGGGACCATAGAGTTCAATTCATTGGCAAACGGGAACTGATGAGCTAAGACAGTGCAATATTTGTTGAGGTCTAATTTCCCAACACCTTTATTGTCCATCCAATAGCGAATACAGCTATTGCGAACAATTTTAGCTGTTATCATCGCTTCTTCTATTGCTAAATATTGCTTTTGTTTGCCAATTGCCTTGAACTGTAAAACAATCATTAGTATCGACCTTTAACTACTAAAGTAGTCTACACTACACAAAGTAAAATTTCCGGAAATAGAAAAATATTTTTCTTACGGCGCGTCAAGCCGCTGTTAGCCTTCATCCCCGGTGATTAGACAGGGGGTTTTCGGCTTTGGGGGATTTTTATAATTTTTTGGTGCCATGGGTTTCTAATCTCAAATCCCGCTGACTAGTTTGCCTGTGGGAGGGACGCAATCAAAGGTTTACGCAGCCATGGATACAGGGTTTTTCGAACGTAAGCATTCAGCCGTCAGCCGTCAGCCGTGAGCTTTTAGCTCACGCTACTTGAGGTGCCGTCAGCCGTCAGCTGACGTAACAGAGATTAAAGCAATGCTTACTTGTTTTATTCAAAAGCACCTCAAGTAGCGTGCGTGGCACAGGCTTTGGCCTTGGCCGTTGGCCACGCTACGCGAATGGCCACGCTGTGCGAACGACGCTGAGAGGTAGCGCATTAGCTGATAGCTGATAGCTGATAGCTATTAGCTGATAGCTGATAGCTGATAGCTGATAGCTGATAGCTGAATACTTACTTTCGAACAGCGATTAACCGGAGTTTCAATCAGATCAAATTGCCTGTACCAAGGTAACTTTTTATACCCGTAACCCTTGACCGAACTCAAGGGTTACTCAATTAGACTTCACAGAACTTAGGATCAATTCCTGATTACTGACTCGTAGAGAGATTTTAGTTTTGCTGATATCTCCGGAGGGACAGCAGTTAACCGGATGTAAAAACTTCCCGGTTCTGCTGTTTTTTCTAAAACCTTGGCGTAGATATCCTCACTGGGTTGGTTCACATTATCTGGATCGAGTAAGTTGAGCTTAATATTACTTAGTGGCTCAGGGATAGCAGAGATTTCGCTGCTGTTAGCACGAAGCTTAGCTCCCTTACTTGAAATCTCTACTAAACGCCCAGTGTAGACCGAATTACTGATATGCTTTCCATCTAGAAAAGCATAATTAAATTGTAGATCAATTTTTTGGTTAACGTCGAAAAATGTTTCTTGCTGTTTGGGTAAAAATAGGTTATAATTATGCCCAATCCCACCCACTTCATAGATAGTAATTGGCTGTTTAATTCCCTTGGGTTTTACCTGTTTTTGACCGTCAATTCTTAAAAATTCGCCAGTTTCTTCCAAAGTGGAAGGAGAAATCATAACTTGACCACCAGTTGTATAAGATTCGATCCGGTAAGTCAGGTTGACAGCGCTGCCAATGACACTATATTTGGTGCGTTTTTCGGAACCAATATTCCCAAGCACAACCACACCGGTATTGATACCGATGCCCATTTCCAGTTTTGGATAGCCCAACTGCTCGATTTCTTCATTGACACTGGTCATGGCTAACTGCATCGCTACTGCACAAGCCACTGCTCTGTGGGCATCATCCTCTTGGAGGGTGGGAGCACCAAAAAGCACTAAAATCCCATCCCCGATCAACTCGTCGATAGTTCCTTGATAAGCAGTAATCACATCCGCCATGTGACCCAAATAGATGTTTAGGATTTTGACTACCTCTTGGGGATGTAACCGTTCTGAAATTGCAGTGAAGCCTCTTAAATCAGAGGTCAAGATGGTGATTTTCCGGCTTTCACCCCCGAGTTTTTGTTTGTCTGGGTTCTCCAGCAAATCCGCCACCAATTGGTCAGTTAGGTAACGTCCAAAAGTTTGACGAATCTCTTTAGCAGTGCTAGCAACGTAAGAAGCTGTGATGGCAACTGCAGACCCACTTAAGGCTAACAATGGCGGTATCACCGGGAGCCACCAACCCCCCAAAAATGCTCCATAGGTACTTCCGAATAATGCCCCTGTAGCGACCACGGTAATCGCAATTCTCCTCAATGACAGCCCTCCGAGACCCCCAAGATAGCGCCATTTCCAAGTTAGAGTGGCACCGACTATAGACCAGCCTACAATCCACAGGATTTCCACAGGCTCAGACCAGGTTTTGAGCAAGGGACGACCATCTTCTACAGCACTAATAATTTGGCTGACCATGTTAGCTTGGACTTCCACCCCAGCCGTTGACTCCCGGATGGTAGTGTCATTACTGTAGGGGGTGTAGAAAAAGTCATTTAAACTAACCGCAGTTGCACCAATTAAAACGATGGAATCATTGATCAAGTGATCTGGAATGTTATCTTCCAAAACGTCGGTCATGGTTACCATGCGGAAGGTTCCCGCTGGTCCGCGATAGTTCAAGAAAATCTGGTAACCGCCATGATCGATTCCCACATAACCACCGTCATTGCTGGCCAAAGGGCGAAACATGGCCTTGCCCCACTGGAAAATTCTGGGATCTTGCTGTAATGGTTCAGGAAAAAGGTTTTTTGACTCTAGATAAATCCCCGCTAGGAGCATACTAAAGGAGGGCTGTAGGCGATCATTTACCTTCAGAGAAAGTAAGCTGCGCCGCAGGATACCATCCGTATCGTTTACGACATTATTGGCACCCACTAGACCACGTTCACTGAGAATCCGTGGAGGAGGCACCGCATTGTTAGGGTTTTGTTGATCGATGTATTCGATAGCAACTAAGTTAGGTGTGGTTTCAAACACCCTGAGTAAGTCAGCATGACCAGGTTCAACCGGAAAATCCCGATACAGGTCAAGACCAATGGCTGCAGGGTTTTGAGCGTTGATTTTCTCTAAAACTTGGGCAAGCATCCGATCAGTGATTGGCCACCGTCCAGCACGCTTTAAATCTGCCTCAGTCATAGCCACAATCACAATCCGTTCATCCGTAGGTTCCTTCGGACGCCAACAAAAGTATTGGTCGAGAGCAGCTAGTTCGTAAGGCTGTAACCAGCCGAGTAGCCTGAAAGCGATCGCAATTCCAGCCACCACCGGTGTAGTAATTAGAACACCGCGCCATTCCCATAGTTGTTGTTTTAGTGGTTGCCACATATAGCAGTTTTAAATTAGGTGAGGTATAGCAGAAGTCAGAAGTCAGAAGTCAAACTCTTGCGCTTCTTGATGCAATAGCGAGTGGGGGAAACCACGGCAGTCGCTCATGGGGGGAACCCCCAAGACCGCGCTGCCTCCCCAAGACCGTAATGGTGCGCTTTCCGTTGGCGAATTAAATTCGCCACGGGTCGCACCTCTGCATCGCTTACAAAGGGTGTGAGACTTTTGTCATGTCCTAACTGCCCTGGCGACTGCTGTACTTTCGTTCTGGGTTTTAGGGACTTCGGAGCAGGGACTTCGGAGCAGGGACTTCGGAGCAGGGACTTCGGAGCAGGGCAGAAACTTCAGATGTACCTCACGCTTACTAGGAAACTATTATTACGGTTGAACCCTTACTGGACTAACTACAAAGCTCTGTCTTAGCTTTGGGTCGATTCACCCTCCCCACACTTCCGGGAGTGATAGATTTACATCAAAAAACTGATAGCTGATAGCTGATAGCTGATGTTGACAATGTCCTATCCCATTTTAACAACTTTCTCAGGGTTATCTCATCCTTTTCAAAGACTCAGTTAAGTTAGATTAAATACCTTAAATAATAATTAAATAGAGTGGAATTAAACCAACACTGTTTTAGTTTAATTCTGTCTACGGACTTACGAGTCAGTTCTGATATTCGGGAGAGTTCTGTGATGAAAGATATCAAAAAAACCGTAATGGTGAGCGCTGCCTTGACTAGTGTCTTGGCTCTAGGTTTAGGTGTAGCATCTGAAAACGCCTTGGCCGGTAAGGAAGGAATGGAAAAATGTGCTGGTATCGTTAAGGCGGGTAGGAACGATTGTGGCACCAGCAAGCATGATTGCAGCGCGCAGGCTACGGTAGATAGCGATCCCGAAGAGTGGATCTACGTTCCTGAAGGCACTTGCGACAAGATTGTTGGTGGAACTATTGTACCACCAAAAACCTCCAGCCAGGAAACTGAAAAGCCAACTGAGAGTGCCCAAGCCAATTAAACAAAGCTATCAGCAGGCTGCGCACTCAGCTATCAGCTTATGAATCATGGCTGAGTAGTGTTATGTACACCGATCCCCCCTAACCCCCCTTAAGAAAGGGGGGAATTAGATTCAGTTGAGTAGTGTTATGTATACCGATCCCTTAAGAAAGGGGGGAATTAGATTCAGCTGAGTAGTGTTATGTATACAGAACCCTTAATAAAGGGGGGAATTAGATTCAGTTGAGTAGTGTTATGTACATAGATCCCTTAAGAAAGGGGGGAATTAGATTCAGTTGAGTAGTGTTATGTATACCGATCCCCCCTAACCCCCCTTAAGAAAGGGGGGAATTAGATTCAGCTAAGTAGTGTTATGTATACCGATCCCCCCTAACCCCCCTTAAGAAAGGGGGGAATTAGATTCAGCTGAGTAGTGTTATGTATACCGATCCCCCCTAACCCCCCTTAAGAAAGGGGGGAATTAGATTCAGCTGAGTAGTGTTATGTATACCGATCCCCCCTAACCCCCCTTAAGAAAGGGGGGAATTAGATTCAGTTGAGTAGTGTTATGTATACAGAACCCTTAAGAAAGGGGGGAATTAGATTCAGCTGAGTAGTGTTATGTATACAGAACCCTTAATAAAGGGGGGAATTAGATTCAGCTGAGTAGTGTTATGTATACAGAACCCTTAATAAAGGGGGGAATTAGATTCAGCTGAGTAGTGTTATGTATACAGAACCCTTAATAAAGGGGGGAATTAGATTCAGCTGAGTAGTGTTATGTATACAGAACCCTTAATAAAGGGGGGAATTAGATTCAGCTGAGTAGTGTTATGTATACCGATCCCCCCTAACCCCCCTTAAGAAAGGGGGGAATTAGATTCAGTTGAGTAGTGTTATGTATACCGATCCCCCCTAACCCCCCTTAAGAAAGGGGGGAATTAGATTCAGCTAAGTAGTGTTATGTATACAGAACCCCCCTAACCCCCCTTAAGAAAGGGGGGAATTAGATTCAGCTAAGTAGTGTTATGTATACAGAACCCCCCTAACCCCCCTTAAGAAAGGGGGGAATTAGATTCAGCTGAGTAGTGTTATGTATACAGAACCCCCCTAACCCCCCTTAAGAAAGGGGGGAATTAGAGTCAACTCACCACTACCATGGATAAATCCTGAAAATAATGCCATGACAATAATGCTATGACAACTCACGTTCCTTCAGCTTCAATTAAGGGTGCTGGCATCGGTTTACGCTCTGCCCATTATCAAGATATCCTTACTCATAAACATACTATACCTTGGTTTGAGGTATTATTAGATAATTATTTAAATTATCAGGGTTTACCACTCCACTATTTAGAAAAAGTCCGCCAAAACTATCCCGTTACTTTGCATGGCGTTGGTATGTCTTTGGGGTCAACAGACCCTTTAGATTTAGAGTATTTGACAAATTTAAAAGAGTTAGCCCAGCAGATTGAACCAGCATACATTTCCGATCACCTATCCTGGATTTCCGTTTCTGGTCACTATCTTAACGATTTAATTCCTCTTCCTTATACCGAAGCAGTGATGGAACATGTAGCCCAACGGATCTTGCAAGCTCAGGAATTTCTAGGTTGTCGGATTTTGATCGAAAACCCATCGGCTTATGTGAGCTTCACAGATTCAACCATGCCAGAATGGGTATTTATTCAACAATTGTTAGAAAAAGCAGATTGTTACTTGCTGCTAGATGTCAACAATCTTTATGTCACTGCTACTAATCAGGGATTTGACCCCCTTGATTATTTGAATACAATACCAGCAACCAGGGTCAAACAAATTCATTTAGCAGGGTATGAAGAACGGGAAGATTATCTATATGATACCCACGGTTATCCCGTTCATCCTCCAGTGTGGCAATTGTATCAAGCAACATTAGAGCGCTTTGGTCCGGTGCCTACTCTGATTGAATGGGATACTGATATCCCAGCTTTTGAGGTATTAATGACCCAAGCTAGTAAAGCTCAGGACTATTTAGATAAGCATTCAGCCGTCAGCCGTCAGCCGTCAGCCCTTGGCCACAGGCCGATTAGCTGATAGCTGATAGCTGATAGCTGATAGCTGATAGCTGATAGCTGATAGCTGATAGCTGATAGCTGATAGCTGATAGCTGATAGCTGATAGCTGATAGCTGATAGCTGATAGCTGATAGCTGAT